>JAITNS010000013.1 GCA_031290315.1 Puniceicoccales bacterium | reverse complement strand
CTTTTATTTCATTTGACTAGCGCTTTCCTTACATTATATGAATGTGAATATCATCAACATGATTCCAACATTTACAATATAATGATTAATCAAAACGGATCCTCTTTTACTCTTAAACTCATTGATTGGGAAAGGTTAAAAAAGATGAAGAAAATAGATTCCACAAGTAATAACATCTCTTCACTCTTTGAACTATTTTTTCGAATTCTCTTTGGAAACCATTATTGGTTTTATTTAAAATTTTACAAATTCTTCGAGCAATCTCCTAATACAAATACTATCTTAAAAATAAATTTTAGGAAAAAATTACTATCTGCTTTCAAACAAGCAAAAATTTATTCCAAAAGAACCGCTGTTTTATTAACAAAACTGATGATAGATATGTATTACGAAAATACAAATAACCAATCAACGGAAGAAACTTCCGATAACCCAAGCAATCCATTAAATATGGAAACCATTATGCTTCGCCTCGAAGAAGTACTCGTCGACGATCCAAAGGAAAATAATAAAAATCATTCCCACCACGATTCATAACTTTTTTTAACTAACTATCTCCAGGAAGACACTTAAAAAAATTAAACCACCAGCTAGCTACAATAATAAAATATAAATATTCCTGGCTGCCCGAGTAGGATTCGAACCTACGACCAAGTGATTAACAGTCACCTGCTCTACCGCTGAGCTATCGGGCACCTTAACCGTGCCTTTAATAAAATCTCTACACTCCAATTGTCAATTGTTTATGCTAATATTTTTTTATTTACCCCCACTACCACTCCGAAATTTAAATAGGACTGCGCTCCCTCCCTATATTTCCTAGCTTTGAAAACTCTTCCAATTTTGTCAAGTGTTTTTTTGAAAATTTTAAAACTTGCACTCCCCCTATTTTAGTTTATATTTTAAAAAATTGTAACGTGAGTGAGTCTCTTAACATTTTAATGGTTTCCCCAGAATTATCGCCCTTCGCTAAAGTCGGAGGCCTCGGCGATTGTGTCGCCTCTCTCTCGAAATTTATCGCCCAACTCGGCCATAAAGTAAAAGTCATTCTTCCAAAATACGTCTCTATCAAACTCCCCCATAACGCCATCGAACACCTCCAACCTATAATCGTCAATATGGGCTACGGTACCGAGTATGGTAAGCTCTGGGAAATTAAAGAAGACTATCTATCTATCTATTTCATCGAATTCGACCGCTACTACAATCGTAACGGTATCTATTATGATCCTTTTGGTGACTTTCACGATAATCACGAACGCTTCGCCTTTCTATCACGCGCGGCTATCGACCTCTGCTACTATTTAAATTGGATCCCTGATATTATTCATGGCCATGACTGGACAACCGGCCTGATTCCCGTCATGCTCAATACCATCGAACAGCATAAACCAATGGGCCAATGCGGCTCCATCTTTACTATCCATAACCTCCAACACCACGGCTATGCCCCAAAATCAATTCTCGATTTCCTTGGCATTCCCTATCACGTATTTCATTCGGATGCCGTCGAAGCATTTGGTCAAGTCAATATGATGAAAGCTGGGCTCTATTTCGCCTCTAAATTGACGACCGTTAGCGAAACATATTCCCGAGAAATTCAAACACCCGAATTCGGTTTTGGTCTCGATCCAGTATTAAAATTTCGTGCCGGCGATCTGATCGGCATTTGTAACGGTATCGACAAACAACTATGGTCCCCCGAAACGGATCCCTTTCTTCCCACAAAATTTTCCCATACAAATATGAAAGGAAAAATGCTGTGCAAAAAAAAGTTACAAGCGTACTGTAATTTTAAAATCGATGCCATGACCCCAATTTTTGGAGTTACTTCCCGCTTATATGAACAAAAAGGCCTCGATATTCTCGCCAATATTCTGCCAGAATTATTCCAGAATCTTCGAATTCAGGTCGTACTTCTAGGGAATGGAGACCATTATCTGGAATCCCGTTTCATCGAGATTGCAAAAAAATATTACGAGCGATGTTTCGTATATATTGGATTTCAGGAAGCTTTATCGCATCTCATCGAAGCGGGAGCAGATTTTTTCGTGATGCCGAGTCGATTTGAGCCCTGTGGGTTGAACCAGATGTACTCCATGCGCTACGGTACACTACCGATTGCGCGGGCAACCGGCGGGCTAAAAGATACGATTCAGAACTTTTCGAAAGATAGTAGTGGGACTGGATTTCTATTCTCAGAGCTGACCGATTCCGCCTTACACAATACAATTTTGTGGGCATATGAAACATATAATAAGCAGCCGAAAGTCATAATGGAAATGCGCCAACGGGCAATGCAACAAGATTTTTCTTGGAATACTTCTGCTAAAAAATATATCGACGTCTACCACTGGGCAAAAAAAATAAATTACGATTAAATTTCAGAACAATTCTTGCTAAAAATAGATTTTCATTTATACTGTTAGTGTGAATAAATTGGGTAATTTTTTTAAAGAGCATTCGCAGTCTGGGTTTACGCTCGTCGAATTATTAATCGTCATCACATTGATGTTTATTGCCGGGGCAATGCTGTTAAAGTCTGAATTCCCTAAAGAAGATGATTTATGCAAGCAACAACCTAAGGAAGCTATTGAATCGGCCATTAAAACTGCACGAAAAGTAGCTAACCGGGAAGCTAAAGATATGCGCATTTGGTTTATTGAACAAAATGAGAGGATTGGTATTAATAATCCGATTAGTACGGAAAAAGGGGATTATTTCAATCTCAATGAAACAAATACGAATCATCGCGATTCTATTTTAGAATTTTTGAAAAAAACAACGGATTCGACAATTACGGCGTGGCCATCCATTCCCGCCCAATACTTAACAACAGTACCCCTATTACTTATAACAAATACCCATGGTGAAGTTATATTTGATGAAGATAATGTATGTTACAGAATTCTTAATAATCCAAATAATAATCAAATTTCAGGGAGCGATCATAAACCATTTGAATCGGGTTACGCTAAATTACAATCAACGGATCCCGTTACTGGGCATAAAACATATATCTGGGAAGGGAAACGGGGAACGAGTTCCCAATATTTCACGATTCATGCTTCCGGTCTCTGCGATTCTGTCAGCTTTAAGGGAGAAAATTGCCCCGACTATAATCATAATTTTACAGTAAATTCTTTATCCGGTGTCGTTACACAAATTTAATTTCCACTACCTCATTTACTTTATTCCACTCCCGAAAGCGTTCTACTCACGAAAGCATTCCACTAGTTGTGAGGTACACCGACTGCAGCGTTATTGGGCTCAGTAGTTTTTTTGGGGTCCGGTTTATTGCTAGCTGTATTTGTTTCTGGAGCACTTTTAGATGGGAGCATTTTTGTCATTGCCTTGGCCATACTTTTAAAAATTCCACGTCCCCAACGGCCCACTTTTTCCACCGCGTGTTTAACAGATTTTTAAGGGAGAAAATTGTCCCGACTATAATCATAATATTACAGTAAAATCTTTATCCAGTGTTGTTACACAAATTTAATTTCCACTACCTCATTTACTTTGATCGACTCACGAAAGCGTTCGACTCACGAAAGCGTTCCATTAGTTGTGAGGTACACCGACTGCAGCGTTATTGGGCTCAGCAGTTTTTTTTGGTTCCGATTTATTGTTAGCTGTATTTGTTTCTGGAGCACTTTTAGATGGGAGCATTTTTGTCATTGCCTTGGCCATACTTTTAAAAATTCCACGTCCCCAACGGCCCACTTTTTCCACCGCGTGTTT
>JAITNS010000001.1 GCA_031290315.1 Puniceicoccales bacterium | reverse complement strand
TTTGGGGCGGAGCCCCCACATCTCTAAAGCTAAGGGCTGCCCGCCCTTATTAATCCCCGCCAGGAAACATTGTTTCCTGGACCTTGGGACCGCCCTGGATCACGTGCAACACACGTGTTCCAGGGCGCACACAATACCCGGACAGCTGTGCTAATAGCACAATACCTGGCTACAACTTATTAAGTTCAAAGAATAATATTCTTTGAAGTATTTCTTGGCCCTAGATGAGATGGCGTTGGCATCTCATCTAGGGCCACCAAGGAGGTCCAGGGGATTCATCCCCTGGCGGGGTATGGGGCCGGGGCCCCATAAAAAATAAGGGCTTCTCGTCCTTACATATTTTTTATCTTCAAATTTAAAGGCAATCGACATAACGCATAATCGATTCTACCTTCCAAGAAGTAGTCTTATCCCCAATCGCTACTTCCACATCGTCCCCAACTTGTTTGGAAAGTAATGCTTGGGCCAATGGCGTCTTATAGGAAAGTATATTATTTTCAGGGTCCCCATCCCAAGCCCCTAAAATCGCATACTCCGCTACCTCACTCGAATCATTGGACCTTAACCGTACCATTGTCCCTATCCCTATGACATCCTCAAGCGCTGCCCCAAAGTCAATAACTTGCGCCCGCTTTAAATCAATCTCTAACTGATCCCGCCGCGCTAATAATAACTCTTGATCCTGTCGCGCCATCTTATACTCCGAATTCTCACTGAGATCCCCATGTTCCCGCGCTATCTCTATCGCTTTCTTGTTCGCCGGAATCTTCTCGTTAATCAAAATTTCATATTCCTTTTTCTTCACATCAAAACTCTCCTGGGAAACAATTAGTGAAGTATCGGCGATCTGTTTATCCGAAATCTTCTCAGAAATTAATGACTGTACGGATGGAAACTCTTTGATGAAGCGCGCAAATAATAGCTTCTTCGTCAACGAGTCAAACCACTGATTTTGCATCAACATCTGACATAAATCACGCGCATTCTCTTCACTTGCATCCGATAGTAAATCGCGAATTAAATTGCGATCCTCACTCACTAATTCCATCAGTGGAATCCGTTTCGCAGAAGTATTAGTCAACGCATCAAAATCAATCGCTAAAAATATCGCCTTCAATAACCGAAAACTAATCAATTCCTTCGAAATAATTTCCGCAAACTTCCTTACATGACGATTCTTAACAATCCAATGCAGTAATGGCGACTTTAATGCACGCTCGTTTAGCCAACGATTGAAACAATCTTTCAAAAATTCAGGGCAGCCTCGCTCAATTAAAAATAATACACACTCGTTCGTAAACCGCCCTTGACTGTTCTTCAATAAATTCGCACAACGCATCTCCCATTCATCGGGAAAGGCACAGGTCACTAACAGCAAAAAACGCTCGAAGTAGGGAGAGGGCAACTCCTCAACAAGTTTGCCTAAATTGTTGCAATCCCGTACCAACGACTCCGGCGTCGGCTCAAAATATTCTACCTCATCCCCAATTACACCCGCTAAATCATTGCGAATCCAACAGCATGTTAACCTCTGCGCTAGGGATAAACGTTTATCATTGGTAGCAATAATATTTCCTAAATCATCAACCACATTCTTTATTTCATAGGCAATAATCTCTTGACTCTCCCGCGGTAGGGTTACAATTCTACCCGCAATTTCTATCTTCTTAATCGGATCCTTGTTTATCTGCAATTGCTCGAGAATCTCATCCTCTATACTAACCGGCTGCTCCCGTAAAATGTAAGTATTCGAATGTTTCGGCGATAACGTAATGAGAGGGTCCTTCGCCAGTAATTTTTTAGTCCCCGTCCACCAACGTCGAAATCCAGCTTCCCCAATGATACGCTTGAATACAAACTCAATTTCGCTAAGCGCTAACTCCTTGTGCATGCTATTTTCAATTAAGGAGTAAAATAACTCAATGGGCTCATTTTTTGCCTTTTCCTCTATCTCTTGTGGATTGTTTTTAAATTGAACTAAAATATTATTCTCTGAAAGAATTTCCAACTTCCGTACGCAAAATACAGGATCCATAAAGTGTTCCGCCCCATCCTCGAAAATAATTTTCAGCTTCTTCGCGATGGAATCATAACCCAAAATTTGCCCTAAACCCCAACTGTTATGCACACAATACGTCCCTTCCCCAATCGCCTCCAATTTCTCTAATTCCCTGTCAAGTAGAGGTTGTTTGCGCGCAATTTGTTCGATAATGATCTTATCCATTTTTGTTACATGTACCCGACTTACTTTTTTCAATAAGAAATGAGATTGTCAATAATTTTTTGACCGTTTGTTCATTTTGATTCATTTTATAAGTTCTATTTATTGTTTTGCGTTTTTCAATAAAGTTCTCATATTAAAAAAGTAATGGGGTGAGTTGTGGAGGATAAGTTACAAGTGAGTGCGGTAATCATTGCCAAGAATGGAGTGTAATGTATTGCGCGTTAATTTTTTGACCGTTTGTTTATTTTAATCCATTTTATAAATCCTATTTATTGTTTTGCGTTTTTCAATAAAGTTTTCATATTGAAAAAGTAATGGGGTGAGTTGTGGAAGATAAGTTACAAGTGAGTGTGGTAATCATTGCCAAGAATGGGGCGCAATGTATTGTTCGCTAATTTTTTGATCGTTTATTTACTTTAATCCATTTTATAAATCCTATTTATTGTTTTGCATTTTTCAATAAAGTTCTCATATTAAAAAAGTAATGGGGTGAGTTGTGGAAGATAAAGTTACAAGTGAGTGCGGTAATCATTGCCAAGAATGGGGCGTAATGTATTGCGCGTTAATTTTTTGACCGTTTATTTATTTTAATCCATTTTATAAATCCTATTTATTGTTTTGCGTTTTTCAATAAAGTTTTCATATTGGAAAAGTAATGGGGTGAGTTGTGGAGGATAAGTTACAAGTGAGTGTGGTAATCATTGCCAAGAATGCAGCGCAATGTATTGTTCGCTGCCTGGAAAGCGTCTACCGATGGGCTCAAGAGGTAATCGTCATCACAAATGATTGTACTGACCAAACCGCTTCTGTCGCCGCTACCTTTGGCGCAAAGGTCGTGGATCACCTTTGGCAAGGGTTTAAAGAGCAGAGAAATTTCGCAAAACAACTCGCCACGATGCCTTGGGTACTCTCCCTCGATGCCGATGAAGTAGTCTCGGAAGAATTGAAACAATCTATTATGAGTTTCGTCGCTAAGGACGATGTCCGTTATGACGGCGCTTCCTGCTCCCGCTTAACTTACTTCCTAGGGAAGAGCGTTACCCATGGCGGACTATTTCCCGATATTAGTATTCGTTTATTTCGCGAAAATAAAGGCAGTTGGGAAGGACGACGCATCCATGAGCGATTGCAGGTAGAAGGTAAAGTGTTACTTTTAGAAGGCAACTTATTACACTACTCGCACGGATCCATTCGAGAGCAAATCGAACGCCTATTGGTGTACTCCGAATATTTTGTCAGCGATAGCAAGGGTGAACAAGTCTCCAGTTGGAAGATTTTTTCCCAAACCTTTCTATGCTTTTTTACACGCTATATTATAAAATTGGGGTTTCTCGACGGATTTCGCGGATTGTATTTGGCATTAGCGGTTAGTTTTTTTCGCCTATACGAATATACCCGACTCTACGAAAATAATCTTCTAGAAATTGCTACCAATAAAAATGCTGAAAATCATAAAACGCAACCGGAAATTTTAGAAGATTTATAGTAATTTTGGAGAGCTTTTATGAAGAAAATTTTTTCTACTCTTTTAGATTTTATTTTCCCACGCTACTGCTGTATTTGTTACCAATACTTATCTCTATCGCGTTATCGTTATCTTTGCGATAAATGTTCGCGGAAAATTATTTTCCCAAGTTCCAATTTATGTTATAAATGTGGCTATGATTTTGGAGCAGGCGAGTCCAAAGAGGGAAAGTTGTGCATGCGTTGTTCGCTGCAGAAATTTTATTTTAAATCCTTACGGTCCGCCGTTCTGCTTAATTATGTAACGCGGGAACTAATTCGACAATTTAAATATAAAAGCGGCGAACATCTAGTCTCTGATATATTCAAAATTATTCAGCAAAATAATAATTTTATGAATTTTATTGCCGATAGCGTTATAGTACCTGTTCCTTTGTATTGGCGCCGACAATTTTTCAGGGAATATAATCAGAGTGAAGTGCTAGCCCATAGACTCACAAAACTTCCTATACATGTTCAAGTCTTACCCCTATTGAAACGCATCCGCCATACGCGTACCCAAGTGGGGCTGCGTATCGCAGAGCGCCGTAATAATATGCGAAATGCTTTTGCGATTAATCCCGAAGTAAAGATTGCCTTGGATACTAAATTAATTGTTTTCGACGATATTTTTACGACAGGATCAACTCTTAATGAATGTTGCAATACGTTAAAAAAATATGGATTTACAAATATTTATGGGGCGTCATTTTCCCAAGTATGTCCCAATTAAAGCTTTGTTAAAATTGCTTTTTTTATTATATTTATAATTTATAGATATGGGTGAAGCATTTTCAGTTTTTATTGGTTTTGATGGATTTATCGACAATATTTTATGGGCGATCGATCGACGTTTTGGGCCAGGGGATAATTTTCATAGAATTGAACAGATAGGGAAATTTGCGGAACGTATTTCCAATGCTGCTGGGAAAAGTACTAATATTGAACTTTTTCCCATTGAGCAACGAATTGGAGGTAATGGCCCTATTTTAGCGCAAGCGCTTGCCCATTACGATACTCAAGTGTTATTATTGGGCGCACTCGGGAAACCTATCGATTTTATTTTTCAAAAATTTTCTTCCAATATTACATCGATTTCCATTGGGCAACCGGGTATTACGAATGCCATCGAATTTAATGATGGAAAATTATTATTGGGAATAACCCACCCCCTCGATGCAATCGATTTAAAAAATGTTGCGCCTATTATGGATGACAATTTTGAAAAAATTTCAGCCTGCGATTTATTATGCTTTGTGAACTGGACAATGATTATTCATATGAATACGATTCTCGATTTTTTGTGGGAAAAATTAGAAGATAATCGGGAAAGGATAATTTTTTTTGATCTTGCCGATCCCGAAAAACGTCCCGCAAAAGATATACAGGCAATCATTGCATGCATGCAACGTTATCGACAAAAAAGCTTTACTATTTTAGGGCTTAATTTAAAGGAGGCAGAGCAAATTGCGACATTACTGCAATACCATTCCTCCGACAGTGATACTAAACAATCTCTATTAAATCTTTGTGCCTTTATTCAAAGAAATATTTCGATTGATGAAGTTTTCATTCATGACACTAGATGTTGTGCAGCGGCTACGTGGGATGAATCGGCATTTGTTGATGGATTTTTTGTCGAGCGACCTAGGACAACGACCGGTGCCGGCGATCACTTTAATGCCGGATATCTTCTCGCCAAATTACAACAAAAATCGCTTTCCGATTGCCTTTCTCAGGCCTACAAAATTTCTAGTTATTTTGTTAAAACAGGGACTTGTTTAGCAATATAAATTTTACTCTAAATTGCGTTGCGATAATTGTAGCAACCGTGTTTTGATGATATCGTCTATTTGATCCCAATCGAAGCGCCACGATAAAAATGTATCCCTATCGCATTCCAATTCCAATAAATCTTGTAAAGTCGTCATGACTGCTCCTGCTTTACTATCGCGTAAAGTCAACAGTGCATTGCGATTTACACGATTTAAATCGGTCCCAAAGCAACGTTGCAATTCACTCCTAGATTCGGGCGTTAAACGTTCATTGAAATTTTTTAACCATTTTAATAAAGAATCGCTAAAGTAATGGCTTGTATAGGCGATATGTTTTTGTGTATAATGTTTTGGAAATTCCTGAGTCACATTTTTTTCCTTTGAAAAGCAGAAAGGTAGCGCAACTGTACTCGCTAATTTATATTGTCGAATTGCCCGTTCCATCTTGATATTACTGGCATAGAGATCGCTAGAAATAATATTTTTTGTTTGTAGTGCTTCAAATACATATCCCAATAAACGTTGATCGCCAGTTGGTACCAATCGTCCGTTATGGATACGATCTTCGCCATTTGCTGGAAATTCGTAGCATTCGAATAAGGAGTGGAAATTTTCCAACAATGCTATGTCGACGACTTGCAATTCACGGCGTAAACGATTCACCCAAAATTTATATTGTTCCGCTTTGACGCGATTCCAATGGTATTGAGGGCCTTGAAATAATTTACCTTGTTCCATCTTGGAAATTGAAAGTAATCCGCTTGTCGCAGTCATTTGTCCTTTGTCGTTGACAAAAAACAGTGCCTGATTAGCCCATACTTCGTAACTATCGTGTAAGACAAAGATTGGTACGCTCAAAATAATTCGTATACCCAAGCAATTCGCTTCATTGCGGAGGCGTTCCCAATAACGCATGAATAAAAATTGTAAAACATTTTTCTTTTGAATTTTTTCGATGAGTTGTTTTTGAGCGACTTCGATAGCCAATCGATCAAAGGAACGTAAGCGATCCGGCCACTCATACCATTCTTTTCCTTCAAATTCTTCTTTTAAGTTTTGATATAAAGAAAATTTATTTAACCATAAATGGTGATATTTTTGAAAGGCTAAGAAATTAGCAATCAAGTTAGTGGAGGCACGTTTTTCGAAATATTTTGCAACATTTTCTAAAAATTGTTTACGTAGGTCCTGAATTTCTTCCGGAGTGTTTATTGTGGCGAGTTGTTCTGTAAATTGTTCCAATTCTTTTTGAGTGACGAGTTGATCCTCTAATAAAGAAGAAAAGGGGATGAGGAGAGTATTCCAGCCATAGGAAGTAGAGGTATAGAGGCGTTGGGGATGGGAGGTATGGAGGGAGAAAATATGCCATAATTTTTGGCCGGTATCGTGGAGAATTTTCAGAAATTTCAAAGCGTGGGGCCCGATTTCTCCTATCCCGTACTCCCCTGGTAGCGACGGAATATCTAATAAAACGCCACTTTCCTTTTGAAATAAAGTACAGTGATCATCAATATAAGGCGATAGATCCAACTCCATGGCTATAAGTTTAGGTAGTTTTTATTGTCAGACAATCCTTTTTGTACTTATGGGACTTAAATAAATAAGGGCTGCTCGCCCTTATGATCCTCGCCAGGAAACATTGTTTCCTGGACCTTGATACCGCCCTGGAACACGTGCAACGCACATGTTCCAGGGCGAATCATCCCGGCCAGGTTGGTTAAGTTCAAAGAATAATATT
>JAITNS010000082.1 GCA_031290315.1 Puniceicoccales bacterium | reverse complement strand
TCAAACAGATTTACTATGTGCTGCGGCGCGAACAAAATGTATCATATCGGTAAAAAAGGGTCAATTTTTATCGCCCGATGAAATGCGGTATGTGATTGAAAAATTGACATATTTTGGAGCAACGGAGGTATGGCCAATTGAGCGTGGCACTACATTTGGCTATCATAATTTAGTGGTTGATATGCGTAGCTTTCCGATGATGAGGAAATTTTCACAAATGGTAATATTTGATGCGACTCATAGCGTACAATTACCGGGAGCAGGCGACGGGGAAACAATTGGGCAACGAGAATTTGTTGAAAATTTAGCCTATGGAGCATTAGCAGCGGGTGCAAATGGATTATTTTTCGAAGTCCACACGCATCCTGAAAAAGCGATTTGCGACGCAGCTAATCAACTTGATATCCATTCCTTTGGGAAAATAGTAGAAAATTGCGTAAAATTTTGGCGACTTAGAAAAGAAATCGAAGATTGACGAATTTTTAATTGACAAAGTTCCAGAAATGTTTTGTTTAGGGAGCATGAAAGTAGCCTCATCATTGAAGTCGCTTAAGGGTCGTCATCCGGATTGTAAAATTGTACGCCGGAAAGGACGAGTATATGTTATTTGTAAAAGTAATCCGCGGTTTAAAGCTCGCCAAGGTTGATAAAAAAGGAATTTATGAAAAAAGGTATACATCCTGAATTTCGTCCCGTGTGTTTTATTGATGTCTCGACGAAAAAGAAATTTTTGACAATTTCTACATTACGTTCGAAGCAAAAGGAAACAATTAATGGTATTGAATATGATATTATTTATCGCGATGTGACATCCGATTCACATCCGGCGTATACGGGAGAAAAACGTTTCGTTGATACAGCAGGTCGTGTTGAGAAATTTCAATCGAAGTTTAAAAGAGTTCGTCAATAAGCAGAAATATTTCTTCCATTTTTTTAACTTTAAAATTTCTTTTTTAAGTTGAGGTAAGTTTTTCACTTACTGTGAGATAGGGGCTATTAGGCTCCTATCTTTTTAATAGTTATTGATCGAGGGCATCGATTCCAGGTAATAATTTTCCTTCGAGAAATTCTAGACTAGCGCCACCGCCCGTACTAATAAATGTTACATCATTTCCGTGGCCACTTTTATTAATTGCTTTAACGGATTCGCCGCCACCGATAATTGAAATAGCATCACGATTATTAGCGATAGCTTCGGCGATTGCGAAGGTACCTTTTGCAGCTTCTTTAATTTCGAAAATACCCAGGGGGCCGTTCAAAAGAATAGTTTTTGAATTTTGAATAATTTTTTTAAACAACTCGATGCTTTTGGGTCCAATATCAATTCCACTCATACCGTCAGGAATATCGGAGTCGACGACTTGTATTTCGCCAACCATTCTATTATCGAAATCGATATAATTAGTTACAATGGAATCAACGGGGAGGGATAAATTGACATGTTTTTCATTTGCTTTTTTTAGGGCAGCGCGAGCGATGTCGATTTTATCGGGTTCAATGAGGATATTTCCCGTTGAGTGGCCTGGGGAAATAAGAATGTATAGGCCATAGCTCCCCCGATGATCATATGATCTGCTTTATTGAGGAGTGCATCGATCACGGAGATTTTGTCACTTACTTTTGCGCCACCGAGAATGACAGTAAATGGGCGTTTTGGGTTAGCAATTTTTCCCCCTAAGAATTCCACTTCGCGTTCGATGAGGAAGCCGGCCAATTTAGGGGAGAGAAATTTAGTAATTCCTGCCGTCGAGGCATGGGCGCGAGGGGCACTACCAAATGCATCATTGACATAAGTATCGGCGAGTTTGGCAAGTTCCTTTGAAAATTTTCCATCATTGTCGGTTTCTTCTTTATAGAAACGCACATTTTCCAAAAGTGCGATTTCTCCATTACTTAAATTACGGGTAGCGGCAACGGTTTCTTCACCGATGCAATCCGGTAGGAATAAAACGGGTTGTTTAAGTAGTTCTGATAATACTTTTGCGACGGGTGCCAGTGAATATTTTGGATCTTTTTCGCCTTTTGGGCGGCCGCGGTGGGATGCCAAATTAATTTTAGCTTTATGGTTAGCGAGGTACTGAAGTGTTTGAAGTGCGGCAATGATACGAGTTGGATCGGAAACTTGGCCATTTTCGTCGAATGGAACATTAAAATCGACACGCACAAATACACGCTTTCCTTCTAAATTAACATTTTTAATAGTTTTCATAGGAATAATAATATTGTGTGTTAGGAAAAATTCAAGAAAGAAAAAGGGCAATTATAAAAGGTAAACTAAAATACGGATGATAAAGCTCGATCCTCATTATACTTTAATGGAAATTACGAATCGAGCTTATAATATTTATTAATTACCGACGTAGAGTGACGTGATCATTTTGAAGGTGGGGGTGGCATTGGAAATGTTTGAAGCGGAGATAACCTTGATTATCTTCTTCTGACGATGATTGTGAATCTTCTTCAGCATCTATATCGCTCGGAACTGGCACTGGTTGAGTTATAAATTGTGAATCTTCTGTAAGTGTTAAAGATTCGTCCTCATCCTCTGATTGCAATACTATTTCAGGCCATTTTAAAGCAGTCTGTTGCTGTTGTGGAGCAGCTTGTGGTGCTGGTATAGTAGGTTGGACTACTG
>JAITNS010000005.1 GCA_031290315.1 Puniceicoccales bacterium | reverse complement strand
CGTCGGCATCCAATTTAGGGCCAAGAAATCGTTCAAAGAATATTATTCTTTGAACTTAATAATAGTAGCCGGGCATTGTGGTTCGCCCTGGAACAACGTGCGTTGCACGTCTTCCAGGGCGGTCCCAAGGTCCAGGAAACAATGTTTCCTGGCGAGGATTATAAGGGCACGCAGCCCTTATTTAAGCAGCCTTTATTTAGCGACTATTCATCTTTACAATTTCCAATTAGGAAAAAAATCGATTTCTTTTGTAGTATGTGCTTCGTCGACCGCTGCTGCAAATGTAACCATCGATCCATTATCACCCGTATACTGTGCCGCAGGAATATAGCAAGCAACCTTGTATTTCGAACCTATCATTCGCACGCGTTCCCTCAATAATTTATTATTTGCGACCCCACCCGATAAACCGATACTTTTAAAATTCCCTTGCAAGAAAACTTGCTCCATCTTTTTCGCTAAAATATCGATGACCGCAAATTGATATCCCGCACAAATATCATTAAATTGTTTATGTAATTCGTCATCTGTCAACTTTTCGAGCATATAGCGTAAACTCGTCTTTAACCCAGAAAAACTAAAATACATTTCATTATCCCCAATAAATGCTTGTGGAAATTTAAAGCGTTTCGCATCACCAAGCGCTGCGTAATGTTCCACTTCAGGTCCGCCCGGATATTTCAATCCCAATAATTTCGCTCCTTTGTCAATCGCTTCACCGGCTGCATCATCGATTGTCTGCACAATAATACGTACTTCAAAATCTGAGTTTACTTCCAATAAAATCGTGTTACCACCTGAAACTAAAAGCGATAAATGAGGGAAATTTATTTTTATAAAATCGCTTTCTTGCAAATTATAACCCATAAAAGGTGATAGCATATGTCCACGTAAATGATGCACACCTACTACCTCTCGCCTTAAAATTAACCCTAAACTTTGCGCAAATGATACCCCTAATGCTAAACTTCCCGCCAATCCAGGACCACATGTAACAGCGATTTTCGTAACCTCCGATAATGAAATATTTTTCTTTAAATCTTCTAATAAAATTGGGAAATTATGCAAATGCTCGCGTGCGGCCAATTGAGGTACGACTCCCCCATATAAAGCATGTAAATCGATTTGCGAACTCGTTTTTTCATATATAAATTTCCTTTTTTGTTCATCGAAGACAGCAAGCCCCGTATCATCACAAGAACTTTCAATCCCTAAAATCATGGGAATACAAAAACAGGTTCCATATATTCCATTTTATCCCATTCGGGTAATCGCAAATCTTCAGGTATTTTTTCGTCACTTGGGCCAAAAAATAATGTCTTTGGTGCTAATTTCTCGACCTCTTTTCTTTGCTCTGATATGTCTACTATACTAATATTTGTTGAGCTAGGTACTCCCAACCGACACTTCAATTGAGGAATCTCTACCTTGCGCAATAAAAAATAAATAGCAGCAATACATACCAAAAACCGCCATAATACACTCCACTGTTTTTTAAAAAAAGCAGCTAACATGCACTAATGTCCCAAGATATTCCCTTTACTCTTCGGGCTTTGTTTTTGGCAATGAAGTAAAATAGCGACCTTCTCGCCATTGCCCTCGCTTACGTAACAATTCAATACGCTCAAAACGTTTTAATACACTACGTTTAGCTGCATGACTACTTCCTCTTTTAAAACTTGGATGCTGAGACATATTATATCTTCCTTTCTTCTAATAAAAAATTCCCACTAACAAACGCAAGATAATTTTGATCAAAATTTAAATTTTACAATAAAAAGAATCATTATGGGGAAAATATGTAAGAATTGGCGCCATTCGGGTGATTGCTCGACGAAAAAGTAACGCGACAAAAATCGCTGTCGATACCAACCTAGGGTTCGGTAACAACATATCATATATTTAGGGTAATGGGACTGGACTTTCTGGGATAAAGGCTTCCCTATGAGAATGCGAAATCTAGAGCGCTCATTAACGAGGAAGCGTGGCGTATGGCGAAATTTATGTCGCCTGTAAAGAGCAATCCCATAATATTATGCCTCATTTTGAATAATGCAGCAATTTTTTATTTACAAAAAGCTTGACAGCCTAGGTATTAAAATGAGTATGGAAGTAAAGTAATATGGCATTAAAAATCAGGTTACAGAGACAAGGGAGGGCACATCACCCTTCTTATAAAATTGTGATAGCGGAAAGTAGTTGTCGTCGTGATGGGCGTTACGTCGAAAAGATTGGCGTATACGAAACTCAAGCCCAAGGCAATGCTCCGGAATTATTAATTGATATCGATCGCGCTGCCTATTGGATTAGCGTCGGAGCAAAAGCAACCGATACGGTCGCCCGACTTATTTGCAAAGCAAAAAAATCCCTTACTCGTAAATAATCTTTAAATATTTCAAAAGACTTCATGGGACTTTATCCCCTACCCTGCCAGGAAACATTGTTTTCTGGACCTTGATTATTTGCCAAAGTATATTTATTTATGCCTTGGTAAATATTAAGGTCAAAAAATACTATTCTTTGACCTATTTGTTCCTTTGATCCTGAATTAGATGCCGTTGACATCTAATCCAGAACCACGGAGGTCCAGGAGATACTACCCTTAGCAGAGTCTCTATATCTTTTTTCTGCTCTATTTGATCCTGGTCTAGCTAAATAATTATGTATAATATACGCAATTATTTAGCTAATAAAAGGTCAAAGAATCCATGACTCCTAGCGGGGTATGGGGCAGAGTCCCATAAAAACTAAGTCAAAGAGCCCGCAAGTTCTTGTGGGAGTTTAGGACAAAGCCCCCTACTTCTTGTAGAGCGGGAGCAGAATTTCCACTAATCTTAATTGTCTTGCTTATTAACACTTTTCCTATACACCATAAATGAATGCCAGTCCAAAATCGGTACAAAAATGACATTAGCAATCATAAAAATAATAAACAAAGCTCCTATAAATAATTTAGCTCCGATAAACAATCTGAAAGAAAGCAAAGCTGGTATAGAAACAAAAACACCCATAGGCGGGAGTATCGATAAAATGTATCCTATGCATCGAAAACGTATGTTATATGTTATCGTTAACAACATCTTTAAAACAGAACTCGCAATGCAAAACTCACACACACGCCCCGTCGCTCTCGTGATAATATCCGCCCAATTTGACATTGGTTTACCAACAACAGCAAAAAAGAAATACGTTCCCGTAAAAGCTATATCGCTAATAGCCCCAAAATACTCCCACCCAATATAAATAAAACCAATAATAAAGAAAACTCTCAGCGAAATCTCTGAAAATCGATCCTCTAAAATTTCTGAAAAATTTTTCAAGAGCTGTATTAACTTCGGCAACAAAGCCACCTATCCCCTTGTAGTGCGGGAACAGAATTTTCACCAATCTTAATTGTCTTGCTTATTAACACTTTTCTTATACACCATAAATGAATGCCAATCCAAAATCGGTACAAAAATAACATTAGCAATCATAAAAATAATAAACAAAACTCCTATAAATAATCTGACAGAAAGCAAATCTGGTACAGAAACAAAAGCACCCAATATAGGCGAAAA
>JAITNS010000055.1 GCA_031290315.1 Puniceicoccales bacterium | reverse complement strand
TTCAATCATTGTACAAAATAAAAATATAAAAAATTAAAAATATTACTTGATTATAAAAATTTCCCGCTATATTTAATGTTATTATGAAATGGCTTATAAATTCATTAATACTTTGTTTGTTAATTAGAGCATTTACTTCATTTGTAAGCGGGTCGAATCCCTATGCGGAAACGCAATTTAATGCCCCCCTTGAAGCGACTCTTCAGCCAGGAGTTTACAGTGTAAATTCAGAAAGCGATGCTTGTATATTTTTACAACAAGCATTTAATGCCTATAATTTAATTAAAGATCCAAATAAATCTTTGACAATTTTTCTTGATATCGATGATACAATTATCCCTTCATGGGCTGATGTAGGTCTCTATGAAAAGAATGGTTCTATTCAGGGACTACAAACTATCATTCCACAAATTATAAAAATACTTCAAGAGAAGAAAGCGAGCGATTTAAAAGGAAGCATAAATCTCACAGGATTAACATCTGCAAACATTTTAAATCTTAAGACAGAAGGTTGGGGAAATAAACTTAAATTAATCATTAATGAAGAGACTCAAAATGGAAAATCTACCTTAACTATTCGCACTGATGCTATGCATGCTCTAGGCATTCCCTTCGATATGTTATCTACTGCAAAGACCATTCTTCCTGTCGTTGTACAAGAAGCGACTGGATCTGGATATTCTATTCGAGAATTGCAAGAATGGAGACAAAATCCAAATGGTTCCGCTCCAGTGATTAGAGAAAATATTAGGAATAAGACTACAGATAGTGACGGCCGTCTACAGATCGATTCATATTACAAGTTTAATCTTCCTTTTCCCGATGGACCAAAAGCACTTCTTATTTATCCTGCCTATGACCAGGGTATCATTTTTGTCGGTGCAACTGATTTTTATTGGAGACTAGTTGACGAAGGAAAAGGCTGCCCTGCAAAAGGCAGCGCCATGTATACTTTCCTAAGTACTTTGCCAAACCTTCCTTCTGCCATTATTGGTATCGATGATGGAAAAGAAAATCTTGAAGGTATGGCTGAAACATGTAAATTATTAGAAAATTTAAAGCCAGGGATAGAATTACCTTTCTATGGGATTCATCTTACGTTTACAAAATAACTCAAAATAATAATATAAAAGGTAACTTTCCATTCTTTCTTTGTTGACAAAATAATTCAACAAAAAAAGTGGGAAGCTTTTTTACATTAGCATTTTATTTATTATCAATATGGGATGTCATTTCTGAAACGATTTATTTTTTTGATCCCATATTAACAATTTCCATTGACTTAACTAAGGGTTATTTTTTTATTATTTTATGAGTAGGGTTTTGGGATATTTTATAAGAGGATTTGCGTTAGTAACTATGTTGGCTACCGCGACGCTCTTTGCCACAGGTGTTGATAGCATAATTTATGAGGCAATGAACGACGACGAAGCATGTAGACATTTAGGCGAAATAGTACCCGCAGCTCAAGATAAGGGGGAAATTTTGATATTTTCCGACGTCGATGATACGCTCATTCCGGGTGGTTCCGATACTCGCTCTTTTGTGCGAAATCAAAACTTTAACGAAATGAAAACCAAAAATCCCCAACTCGTTCAAACATTACGTGAACACACTCACATAGACTCTTCCATAAGTATTGTCGCTCTAACCAGTGCTAATATGTGGAGAGTGGATGACACCGCGCTAGAACAATCAGCCACGCTCGATATCGTACCCATCCGTCTACAAGATATATACGAAAGTCCCACAAGTACCTTAGATCCAACAATGCCCATAGCAGAAATTCGATCGAGCGCTATGCTATCCCTCGACATTCCCTTTAACGCTACTCTTGGAGAAGAAACTCATTATCTTCCGTTCGTAACAAAAGATGTCTCTCTTTTGTCTAAAATTTTTGAACAGTTCTTGCCCCTTACTTTATCTTCGGCTTTACAACAGGAGCCCTACTTTGAAAAACATCCAGCAGTATTTTTGCACCGAAACGCTCCAAATAGCCAAAACACCAGCTTAGGGCGTGAATTACAAAACCTACTTGTTGACGATTTTTACATTGAGGAAACCTCGCCACAACCCGAAAGATATAAACAAATTCTCGCCTATCCGGTGTACGTAAATGGGGTGATTTTTTCCAATTTCTTCGATAGGGAAAAAGGATGGCAAAAAGGGCTCGTCATGCATTCCTTTTTATTGGCCAAATTTGGGGAACGATCTAATTGGCCACCCATAGCCGTTATCGCTATCGATGATAATCTACGTATGCTGCAAAATATGCAAACCGCATGCCAATTGCTGGAGATACCTTTTTATGGCATTCACCTTAATAACCCTGTTTTTTGGATATTTGGTCCGCCTAAGGAGAGAAAATAATTTTTCTGAAAAAATTTTAACTTTACCATTGAATGTTTTGTTATTTTATGTATAAACTATTATAGTTATTTATGCAAAGTGCGAAATATGATTCTGTCATTATCGGAGCTGGACTATCGGGTCTCGCGGCGGGTATTCGTTTAGCGCAATTTGGCAAAGAGGTACTTGTTCTCGAAAAACATAACATTATTGGTGGGCTTAACAGCTTTTACTCTCGCTTTGGGCGTAAGATCGATGTTGGGTTGCATGCGATTACGAACTTTGTTAAAAAAGGTATCTTCAAATCTCCCCTATCTAAATTACTTCGCCAATTACGTATCCCATACGATCTCCTCGGACTTTGTGAGCAAAATTTCTCTAAAATTATTCTCAATGATAAAGTAGCGAAATTTAATAATGATTTCCCTTTTTTTGAATCCGAAATCGCTCGTTTATTTCCCCAATCCATTGACGCTTTTAAAAAATTAGTACAAAAAATAAAGGACTTCGATCCTTACAACAACGATCCAATACAAGACATGTCTACGCGCCGTATTCTATCCTCATTGCTCGACGATAATCACGAACTTGAAGATATGTTATTGCTCCCCACTTTATATTACGGTAGTGCCCGTGAAAACGACGTCACTTGGAAGCAATTTGTGATTTTATTTCG
>JAITNS010000010.1 GCA_031290315.1 Puniceicoccales bacterium | reverse complement strand
ATTAGCGGCTCAGCTTCCAGAGGATATAGAAGAGTTACGCACAGCAACTCAGAAAGCAATTCAATCATCGCTCAAAACAGCAATTCCGATAACAGCCCAGGAATTTTATCCTTGTTCTTCTAGGCTTATAATCGGTGGCAGCTGTAAGGAAATGGCAAAAGCTCTTTTCGGAGATGTGGAATATATGCTAAAGTTAAAAAGCGCCCTAAAAGGAAATGCTCAGAATGAGGCTTTCGCCGGAGAAAAAATTCGATTGGCTGCTGTTCAAGAAATAGTAAAATTTCTAGGCGAAAGTTTAAGTATAGAGAGCGACCAAGTTCCAACGGGACTGGAATATTTGGCATTTATTGTCGCACCTATTGATTGCGGCGATCATATTGCAAGTCGGAAAATTCTTAATGCTATAGAGTTAAAAGAAATTATTATGACTCAAACTAAGTCCCAATCGCCAATTTCTTCAAAAAAGGAAACACCAATAGAAGGTTTGCCTTTGCCAGATTTTAATGACTTTGAGAGCCAAGATCTGTTAAGAAATTCTTTTAAAAGCATGGATTTTGGTAACGCACAACAAAGGATCGAAATGTTTAAAATACTAACTAAAATTGTGAAATTCTTAAATAATAATGGAATTTTTCATAATGATCTCAATTCTGGTAATTTCTTGATCGAAGACAATAAATACTTTCGAATATATGTCATCGATTTCGACAGGGCTAAATTTAAAGCCTCAAACAATGATTCTCAAAAATTCCCAGAATTATGCTTAGAATATTTATTGCACTCAACTAAGTCTTGTTCACTAGAAGACATAATAAGTTCTTGGAAAAATGAATTTCCTTTTTCGTATACATCAGAAGAACTCAAACAAATTAAAAAACTATATATTACTGCTCATAGCGTAGAGCTTCAGCAGGATTAACTTGTGCTGCTTTATATCCAGGTATAATTCCGGAAATAATACAAATTAATATAGAAAATAAAGAAATTATTAGAAAATCGTTGACATTATATTCCACAGGAAGGTGTACGAATTGTACCAAATAATTCTGTGCCCCCTCCCAATTTAATGCCCATCGTACAAATCTTATCACATAATCGCGATAATAAAGAACCGTAACTCCCACTAATATGCCTAGCAATGTCCCGCAAATACCAATAAAAAATCCTTGTAAACTAAAACATCGTGCCACTCCATAGCGACTCCCTCCAATCGCAACTATTAATCCAATCTCACGCCTCTTTCGTATGACATTCGTAATCAATGTACTCGAAATCGAAAATGATGCTACTAATAATATAAACAATAACACAAAAAACATCATCGTCTTTTCCCAGCGTAATGCAAATAAAAGCTCGCTATTCCCATGGACCCAATCCGTTACACGGTACTCCTCTCCTAAAATATTTTGCAATTGTTGCGCTATTTTTTCTAGCGGCTGACCTTCCTGAAGCTTTAATGTAAATCCATGAACACCTTCTCCCATCGCATACAAATCTTGCATCAACGATAGTGAACATAAAATCGCATTTTGATCGTAATGATTTGCTGAAAAATAACCCGCAATACGGATATCGCGTGGGAAAATGATTTCGTCTTTTTGCAATGCCTCTAGTGCTAACGGTGTATAAATTTCGACATTATCGCCGATTTGTATCCCAGAACGCGAAGCTAATTGTTCTCCGATAATCACACAATCATCATCTAAATCATTTAGCGAACATAATTGCAACATCCCTTCAATACCCGTTACCTGCGACTCCCGTTCCCTATCAATTCCTTTTACAACTGGAAATATTGGCGTATCACCATGCATCATCATTATTACACCGTAAGTGTAGGGTGCATAAGAATCTATACCCGGAGTAGTGCGCAACTTTTCCTCAATATCCCGAGGATGTTCGATAATATTTTTTTCTTCGATTCGAATTTCGCCTTGTATCTGTACCATATTATGTTTGATATCAGTTTGCAATCCGTTCATTACGCTTTGAACAACGACCAAAACCGCTACCCCTAACATAACACCTATAATCGACATCGCCGTAAAAGATGTAAATCGTCGTTGGCTCGGGAAAAGACTTTTATAAGCAAGATAGATAGACCAGTTCATTTAATATCCAAAAATTTTAATACCGAGTACTTCAGCTCGCTTTAGTACTAGATCTTGGTTTAAAATAATCGTTTGATTCGCTTCCAATGCCGCGAAACGAATTCCGGAAGTATGCATTAATTCGAGGGTTTGCATGCCAAAAATCGGGACATCAAAACGAAAATCATGGTGTATCTTTGATGTCTTTATAAGTAACAAATCACTCAATTCTAGAGATTGTGCGTGACGAATCATAGCATCTGTTCCATCAAATCCTTCCACATATAACACTGTCCCATTTTTTACAATCACGCTTTGCCCAATATCTAGGCGAGCAATTTCCGATGCGATATAAATACCGTGTTCGACGACGGAACGCTTGAGCGGAAATTTCTTCGAGCGTTGTACTAGATCTACTTCCATGAAACAACGCGCATCTAATACGCGAATACCTATTTTTTCGATCTCCCCACAAATCGTTGAAAATATTGTATCTGCATTGCGTTGTCTTAATTTTCGTAATAAACATAGAGCGCGGAGGTCAGGGTGTAAGTCTTTAAAGAAACGTAGGGGTTTAATTTGACCAGCTAATATTACATCGGAAGTGCCAAATTTTTTGAGTAACTTTAATGCTTGATTCATTTGCCCAATAGCGATCTCTGCCCGCTTGTCTTCTGTAAATCGCTCCCATAAATCCACTGCAGCTTCCCCTTTTAATGCGAGAAGATGACAGCTTACTCCCTTCGCTAATATACGTTCCGTTAAAAGTATCGGATATTCTCCACAACCTGCAATAATCGTTACTATTGATTGTTTTATATTAAAATCTTTTGGCAAAAATTCGTCCACACCTCATTATATAAAACAATTACCTCACACAAAATAAAGCTAAAAGATAAATAAGGGCTCCTCGCCCTTATAATCCTCGCCAGGAAACATTGTTTCCTGGACCTTGATACCGCCCTGGACTACGTGCAATGCACGTGGTCCAGGGCGAACTCAATTCTCGGCCAGGTTGGTTAAGTTCAAAGAATAATATTCTTTGAACTATTTCTTGGCCCTAGATTGAGATGCCATTGGCATCAATCTAGGGCCATAAAGGAGGTCCAGGGGATCCATCCCCTGGCAGGGTTTGGGGCAGTGCCCCAAGAAATAAGGGCTCCTCGCCCTTATGATCCTCGCCAGGAAACATTGTTTCCTGGACCTTGAGACCGCCCTGGACCACGTGCGTTGCACGTGATCCAGGGCGAACTCAACTTCCCGACCAGGGGATTTATCCCCCTGGGAAAACGACTCTAACCCAATAATTATGTATAACATACATAACTATTGGGTTAACAAGCAGGTCAAGGAGTCCATGACTCCTTGCAG
>JAITNS010000057.1 GCA_031290315.1 Puniceicoccales bacterium | reverse complement strand
GGTATCGATTTGGCGGATAATTGATTCCCGTCTTAGGCGAATTTCAGCCATATAATCCTCATACTTCCCATGAAAAATATGCACTTTCCCATTATCGATATGCCAAATTTTATCCACATGATTTTGTAAAATTTCCTTATCATGGGTAACGATAATCAAGATTCCTGGATAATTTTGAAGCATTCGTAATAAACTTTTCCGATTCGCCGAATCGAGATGATTCGTAGGTTCGTCGAGAAGTAAAAGGTCAGAAGCAGTACCTAATGCCTGCGATAGAACTCTATTAAATCGTTCACCACCACTAAATGAATCAAAATTTTCGATTATTTGAGGAATATAAGCCCCATTAGGATTTACATTAGCGATCATTTGTAGTAATGTCGACTTCCCACTGCCATTTCTACCGATAATCGCAATGCGCTCGCCATCTTCAACAATCACAGAAAAATTTTCGAAACAAACTTTATGAGAAAAGGAGAAGCTTAGATCTTCGATCTTGATCATAGTTTATATTTTTTAATATAATATTTACCTCCATACAATTAAACAAAATAAACATAGCTTCTACCATGAAGTTGTATTATATTCCAAAAAAAAAGAATCAAGTTAAAATCTATTTTTATAATCCCCGACTCACGGCATAGCCGCGAAACCTGAGAATCCCGAGTTAAGAAGCTTTGTTTCTATCGGGGATTGCAAGGTCGTGAAAAAATAGATTTACAGAAATTACAACATTTTCAAGGCGAAAAAAATCCTCCTAAGATACTTTTACTTAATTATTTTTAAAAATATATTCCATTCCTTTTATTAATCCGCAAGCGCAAGCGCGATAATGATCTTGATCCTTGAGCACTTCAAATTTAGTTTGAATATTGCCATGCTTGCCAATTTCCGCGTACAAATACTGCATCATCGCATTTTTATCCGTAAAGTTGTCACATTTACCCTTAATCTCCTTTTCCTTATCTCCGATAGAAAGATAGAGTTTTATAGGATGTGTATAAGTTAAATTGGAGAGTTGTTTTAAGAGATAGCCGCCTTCGGTCCAAGGGGCCGGACTTGCTCCGATATATTTTTGGAAAAGCTCGGGATTATTCAGTAAGACCCAAAGGGCAAAATGACCGCCACTGGACGAACCACCCAAAGCATTTTCGCCATTTGTACGGTAATGTTGATCGACGTAGGGAATTAATTCTTTCCCTAGGAAGTCTTTAATTTTTTCTGCTTGACCGATATCTTTTAACATTTCTGCTGTGACATCTTTATCAAGAAATTTTTCCATACTTTTTGCGATTGCAGCACCCATATAGTCACGCCTTTTTACGATTGCACCGCCCATACAATTACGCATGCGATTGCGATTTTTTTTGAAATGAAAATGATACGCTTTTTCGTTCGTGTGAGAAAAATCCTGATTTTGATAGGAAACACCGACAATAATTATTTTTTGCCAATGTCCAGATTTATCGAGGAATGGAGGGGTGCAGGTAGCTCTAGCGATAGGGAACATAAAATCGGCATCGGTCAAATATAAAACAGGATATTTTTCTGACGATTGCTTATAATCATCCGGCAAAGCTACAAAAAGCTTATAAGGGACTCGATTTACCTGCGAACGTAAAATAAATTCTTCCGTATTGGGAATCGTTACTTCCCGTTTTTTCTTTTCTGATATCCCATTCCTATGCTGACATCCCGTTAATAAACAAAGTAAAATGCAAAATATTTTCCTCATTTCTTAGATTTAATTTTACTTTTATGGAGTTTATCGATTTGTTTGCAACATAAAAATGAAAATATTGCAATTATAACAATATCTTCAAGAAAACATTACGGGCATTTTTTTAAGATATAAAAGCCAAAAATATTGAGCGAATAGCTATAGTATTTAATAGCTTAAAAATTCATCAGACCAAATCAAGCAACGGAAGATACGCAATTCATCGATTATCCCATTGCAGCCGTCGATGCTTTAAATTTTTTCAATATAATGAATAACATTGATTGATTATATTTTACTTAAAGTTTTGCATATTTTCACCATTCAAGATTTATCTTGTCGATACTTTGGATATCCCTATTGGGTCAATTTATGCTAGGGAAAATTATATCATTTGAGGGAATCGAAGGGACAGGAAAATCGACGCAAATTCAAAGATTGAAAATTTTTTTAGAAAGTAAAAACATTGAAGTTCTTATGATCCGTGAACCCGGCAATACTTATATTGGGGAACAAATTCGCCATCTACTTCAACACGATCCCAATGTCCATAATATGTGTCCCGAAACAGAACTATTACTTTTCGAAGCGAGTCGCGCGCAACTAGTTCGCGAGCTTATTTTACCGGCTTTGAATGAAAAGAAGTGGATAATTTGCGATCGTTTTTTCGATTCTTCCGCAGCTTACCAAGGTGCCGCCCGACAACTTCCAAAGGAAATTGTCGAACAATTCAATCGTTTTGCCGTTGGGAATTGTGTTCCAAATTTAACGATTTTACTGGACATTGATGTCGAAATTGCATTGCAACGCCTACAGCAACGGAAAGAGAAAAAGGATCGAATTGAAAGCGAATCGATTGAATTTTTTCGGCGGGTACGTGAAAAATATTTACAATTAGCCCGGGAAGAGTCGTCGCGATTTTTTACAATTGATGCCACTTTATCCGAAAAAGTGATTGCCGAAAAAATTTGCACTTACGTACAAGAACGCTTTGCTTTATAAGCTGTATGGATTTTACTTCCTATGTGCAACAAACAATTACAATGATTTCTGAAAATCGGCTTCCGCACGCGATCATCGTGGAGACCGAAAACAGTAGTGATGGGCAAAGATATATTTTTGATTGTGCGAGTTATATTTTAAAAACAACTAAACCACTTGTGCATCCTGATTTTTTTTCGATTGAACCGGGAGGTAAAATAAATGTTATTAAAATAGAATCCGTGAGGGAACTCATCGAGTATGCGCAAAAAACGCCTCATACGGCAGCGAAGAAAGTGATGACTATTTTTGACGCCCATCGGCTTAATAGGAATGCGGCCAACGCGCTACTCAAAACGCTCGAAGAGCCACCAATAGATACGGTTTTATTTTTGACGACCCCTTTGAAAAATCTTCTTTTACCGACGATTATGAGTCGTTGTACACTCCACCATTTACCAGAAAATCCTGCGACAATATTATCGCCGGAATTTATTACTTGGCTTAAAAATTTAAAACTATTTTTGCAAAAACTATCAACGAACGCCCAAGGAATCAATATATTAGAAATCTTTACTTTACTAGGAAGTTTGTCGAAAATTATTGAAGATTTTGATAAAAACGAGCATGAAAATGAAAAAAATATATCGATCAAAGAGGTACAACAATGGCTATTGAAAGACATTATTGCAATGGTTTGGGATATTTTTCATTCGATTTCACCGGCTTATTTTGTTCACCAGCTCATAAAAATTATTTCAAAATCTTCGCTCATACTAGTTTTCAACGGCAGTTTCACACATGTAATGGAAAGTATACTACTACAATTTCATCAAAAAGCTTGCGGACTGGCATATGTCAGTTAAAAACTTTTCTTTTACAATAAGTATTCACTTTGAAAAAACGAACTTAAATAATTATATTGTTACTATTTTTAAATGGCTTACAAAGTCTTGCGTTATTGAAATTTAAGCTATTATAATTGATGGCTGCTTTTACACAAGCCATCAACTATATTTAACTAAACAAGCTTTTTCGAACTGAACCAATTGGCCAAAAACTTACCCCTTTATCACTAAGATTAAAACCTTAATCATGCGTTCCTTGCCCTAGTTCTTTTTTTGATATCTGATATCAGGATGATCTTTGGCCAGCAAACATCGTCGATCTCGAATAGCCTCCTTCGTTCTATTAGGCAACCGTCGACTAAGTTCTGCGGCTGTCATCTCGGCAC
>JAITNS010000029.1 GCA_031290315.1 Puniceicoccales bacterium | reverse complement strand
AGGATCATAAGGGCGAGGAGCCCTTATTTATTTCTTTATGGGGCGCTGCCCCATACCCCGCCAGGGGATGGATCTCCTGGACCTCCTTTGTGGCCCCAGATTAGATGCCGCTGGCATCCAATTTAGGGCCAAAGGAATAGTTCAAAGAATAATATTCTTTGAACTTAATAAATGCAGCCAGGCTGTGCTAATAGCACAGTCTGGCTGGGGAACTGTGGTTCGCCCTGGACCACGTGCGTTGCACGTGATTCAGGGCGGTCCCAAGGTCCAGGAAACGATGTTTCCTGGCGGGGATCATAAGGGCGAGGAGCCCTTATAATAAAGGCTTGAAAAGCTATTATTTTTTTGCGAACTCTTTGCCATTACGATTGCTTATCTATGGCAAAAAAGAATTCAAATCGACCCAATAGTTTTACATTTTCCCTAACAACTTCGCAAGCGGACGAGCTCCACCGTATCTGTATTATGCGTGGTTTCGGGCCATATTCTGTTAATTACTCCCGCTATGCATTTCACGGAAATGGATTTAATTTGGTCATGTATAATAGTGGGAAATTAGTACTTCAAGGGAAGGAGGCTGCTGATTTTGTTACTTTCACTATTGAACCTCAAATTACTCATCAATTTTTTCTTAGTAATGAGGCAGTTTTTCACCCGGAATGGTTTACTCCTCACGCGGGTCTTGACGAGAGTGGAAAGGGTGATTTTTTTGGTCCTGTTGTTACAGCTTGTGTAATTGCTGGTGACGATGCGGTGCGTACATTTCAAAAGGAAGGCATAAAAGATAGTAAAGCGATTTCTAGTGACCGTATGGTTTTTGAGTTAGAGAAGAAAATTCGCGCCATTACGGGTATAGTGGTTGAGTTAATGGTGCTTTCAATGGAAAAATATAATGAGCTATACAAGCGTTTTGGTAGTAATCTCAATTACTTATTAGGTTGGATGCATGCGTGTTCTTTGGGCAATGCGTTACGGCGCCAGTATGTTTCAGAGGGCCTACTGGATCAGTTTTCGAAACGGCCGATTGTGCAAGAATTTTTAGGGAAAGATTTTCCAAGTTTTAACTTAACAATGCGAACTAAAGCGGAAAGTGATCCGGTAGTGGCAGCGGCATCGATTATTGCGCGTGCGGAGTATGTGCGTCAAATGGAAGCATTATCGAAGAAAGCGGGAGTAACATTACCGAAGGGGGCAAGTTCTATCGTAAAAGGGGTAGGGAAAAATATTTTCGAAAAAGAAGGACGTGAAGGATTGGCGAAGTATAGTAAAACGCACTTCAAAACATTCGGAGAAATTACAGGGGAAGCAACAAATAAAGTAGAAGAAAGCTAGCGGCGAGAAAATATTTAAAAAAAATAAAAAAAATATCTTGACATAAAAAGAAATCGGCCATTAAGTTAAGGCACTATGTTAAAGAATATATATATAAGTTGTGGGCTGTTATCAGCCATGTGTGTGAATGGGGTTTGTCAGGGAGCATCTAATGCTTCATTTTGCAATATGAATGCTTTCGAGATTAAGCTTGCGAACAATTTACGCAAAAAGCAGTTGCATGACCAGCAGCTGAATGTTCAAGGGGAAGGTTCTCGGAATGAAAATTTGTGGGATATTCGCGATGTAACTGATTTCGACGTAGAGGATTTCGATGTAATCGATTTCGACGTAGAGGATGAAGATTATACGGAGGAGGAAATCTTGGAGAAATTTGAGACTTTTGTTAAGGGGCACGGAGAAGTAAAAACAAATGCGAAACGCGTGGATATAATACTTTTAGATTTGCTTCGTTTAATACAAAGGAATGATTCTGAGCGGGATGAGCAAGATCGTATAGAGACAAAAAAATCTATGGAGGAGTTTTTAGAGCGAGATAAGGCCCTTAAGGCCCCTTTCAAGCTTTTGCTCCAGGATTTTTTTGAAGGAGATGAATACATTGAGTCCTTTTCAACCCCGATAGTGAAAAGCTCTTCCGGTCGAAATGAATGCCTTTTTCAGGATATTTTGCTCTTTAGGGAGATCATTCAGCGAGCATGTGAAGGCTTATCTCGTTTAGAAATAAACAATGTAGTTTTGACCTGTGTTTTAATGATTGCAGTTGGATTAAGCGATGATTGTAGTAATCGTGTTGTTTGTCTATTGCATAAGAAAGGTGCAGATATTTCTTATCGATTTAAAGGGGGTGAATTTGTTGGCAAGACGCTTTTGCATTTCCCTATTGAAGATCCATATATATTGAAATATTTGTTAGAACAAAAAGTTAGCCCGGATTTAAAAGATAAAGATGGTAATACAGCATTGCATTGTGCGGCGCAAAGGTGTGATTTAGAGAATATGAAAATACTCCTTGCTCATGATGCTGATCCTACTATATGTAATGATGCCGGTAAAACTCCACGCAATATCTTGGAAGCTCATAAAGATAAAGTAGAATCTGAGAGTGGTTTGGAAGAGTATCGAAAAACCATTATTGAATTACGAAAAAAGGAATATGTAGGACAACAGCAAAAAGATAAAGATGGTAATACAGCATTGCATTGTGCGGCGCAAAGGCGTGATTTTGAGAATATGAAAATGCTCCTTGATTATGGTGCTGATCCTACTATATGTAATGATGCCGGTAAAACTCCACGCAATATCTTGGAAGCTTATAAAGTTAAAATAGTTAATGAATTTGGAAGTGGCTTGGAAGATCTTATAGAAATCATTACTGAGTTACATAGAAAGGAGTATGCAAGACAGCAGCAAGCAGAAAATGAAAAACTGCGGAGCTTGGGGCTTGATACTCTATAATATCGAATATGAATTAAAAAGGAAGGGTATGTCGATATGATGTATCTTTTCTAAAAAAATTAAAAAATATACTATGCAAGAGAAAAGGGTATAAATGAGGTATTTGAGAGGTGGGAATCTTGCTTGTCTTAAATCTTATTCTTTTTTCTATTAAATATGTGATTGTTCCTCCGGAAATTATTGCTCTCATTGAAGATTTAGTGCGACGGATCGGTGCATTGGTACGTTTTATTGCTGTCGATGAAAAAAAACAGACCATTGTTAATCTTGAGCAAGCAATGACTGCCCAAAATTTTTGGAGCAACGCCGATAACGCGAAAGAAGTAATGCAAAAGATTCGCGCATTGAAAGATATCATAGAGCCAGTACAATCCCTTCAAGTAAAGATTATGGACCTCGACGCTTTGGTCAAGATGTTGAAAGAGGAAGAGGAAGATTTGTCTCTTGTATCGGATTTACGGACCGAAGCAGTAAAATTACAACGCAATCTCGATAACTTGGAGGTCTCTTCTTTTTTATCTGGGAAGCATGATCGTTGCAATGCGATTTTAAGTATTCACGCGGGAGCCGGTGGTACAGAGTCCTGTGATTGGGCCGATATGTTACTCCGAATGTACTTGCGTTGGGCGGAGCGTCGAGGATATTCGACGGAGATACAGGACCTGCAATTAGGAGATGGCGCTGGAATTAGTCGCGTAACGGTTCGTTTGGTTGGTTTAAGCGCTTACGGGTATGCGAAAGCGGAGCGCGGAGTCCATCGTTTAGTACGGATTAGTCCATTTGATGCGAATAAGCGGAGGCATACCTCATTTTGCTCGGTAGATATTATTGCGGAAATTGAGGACGATAATACTGAGATCGAGATCCGCGACGAAGATCTCCGCATTGATACCTATCGTTCCAGCGGTAAAGGTGGCCAACATGTCAATAAAACGGAATCGGCGATTCGCATTACACATATTTCGACAGGTATCGTCGTGACGTGCCAAAATGAGCGCTCCCAGTATAAAAATAAAGATACGGCGATGAAGACATTACGTTCCCGTTTATATGAAAAAATGGAAGACGAAAAGCGGAACGAAATGGAAAAATTTTACGGCGAAAAGGGCGAAATTGGTTGGGGGTATCAAATCCGTAGCTATGTTTTCCAACCCTATCAAATGATTAAAGACTTACGAACGGGAGCGGAAAGCGGTAATATACAGGTGGTGATGGACGGTGATATTGATCTTTTTATCAATGCTTGGCTACGGGCAGGTTGTCCCAAAGCGCGTAGGCAAGGGCTTGGTGGCGATTAATGTGATTGCAAAGCTATGTTCCACGTGGAACATTAATGTGCAGTAAAAATAAAAAAGTGTTTCCATTATGCGATTTTTGTATTTAGTTTGAGGTCGGAGATAATTAGTTTCTTGGGATTGACAAATATACCAACCGCACAATCCTCAACCTCAATTTGGGGCAGTGCTAAAAAATCTTCTCTAAAAAAGTAAAATGAAAATTGTGTCGTGGAATGTTAATGGATTACGTGCGATATTGAACAAAAATTTCGCAACCGATATACAGCGTCTCGATCCAGATATTTTATGCTTGCAGGAAATTAAAGCGAAGCCGTCCCAATTACCGCCAGATTCCGAATTTTTACCATCATTGCCCTTTAAATATTTCCACGCTGCGGAACGTTTAGGATATTCGGGAACAGCTATTTTTTCTAAAACGCCGTGTAAAGTATTAGAGGCAGAGAATTTTGCGACAAATGTAGCAAATACGCAATCGCTATTATTTCCAGATTCGATGATTGAGCCTCAAGAAGGAAGGGTTCAAGTGGTTGATTGCGGAGCATTTTGGCTTGTAAATGTTTATACGCCGAATGCGAATGGTGGTGGGGAATTGAAACGCTTATCATTTCGGCATGAATTTTGGGATCCAAAGTTTTGCGAATTTTTAAAAGCGTTGGAATATTCCAAGCCAATTGTTACTTGCGGCGATTTTAATGTTGCGCATCGGGAGATCGACCTCGCACATCCGGAGCAAAATCATCGATCCGCCGGTTTTACAGACGAAGAGCGCAAAGGCTTTTCGCGCTATATTGGGTGTGATTTTGTAGATATTTTTCGACAATTTTATCCGAATAAACCGAATTGCTACACCTGGTGGAGTTACCGAATGTCTGCACGTCAACGTAATATCGGCTGGAGGATCGATTACTTTTTAATTTCGAAACTATTAGCACCAGCAATAAAATCTATCGAAATTTATGCCGATATAATGGGTTCCGATCACGCTCCTATGGGCATTGAGCTTTAAATAATTTGTAAAAATTTCAGGGTGAAGTTTTTTTTAAAAAATAAAAACAAAAATGCAACTATCTACTGCGGAAGTATTTATAAGAAAAACTTATAGAAGTAGGGGATTTAATTATTAGAAAATGCTTATATTGAAATAGAAAATATAGACAAAAGGCGAGAATATGTTAGAAAAAGTTTATGGCGGTAAAAAGGGGAGTTACGCAAAGAGATAGGGTTGTGCAATTTACGGTGAGCCGCGAGACAAAAGATGGCTGGATGAGCGATCTTGTCAATCTTATCGCTGTAAATGGTAATTATATACTGGGAATTATGGGCGAGTACGGCTTGGAGATGAGCTGCGTTCGTTTTGTCACGGATTCGCCTGAGGAAGTTCGTGCGTTACTCAATGCTTATAAGATTCATTTTTGCGAACGGGAAGTGATTGTTGTTTGCTTGAAAAATTTAGATAATTTGGACGGGATTCTACGTTGCCTTAAAACAAGCGAAATTAGTGTTTTATACGCCTATGGGCTCATTATTAATGCAGCCAACCGGGCGAGTCTCATTCTGATGGTTGACGATATTGCGATGGGTACGGAAGTGTTAGGACGTAGCGGGTATGAAGTATTGGAGCAAGGCGATTTGAGTCGTTAGGGCGCTAAACTTTTATATACTTAAAAGTATAAGATAAATTTTTAAAATTATTTTTTGCATAAGAAATATAATATATAAGCTTTACTTATAATGTATAAGTGTATAATACTTTTTTAGTAGATGTGAAAGTTTTTCCAAAAAATAAAGAATATCTTTTGATGGAGAAATTTTCCCTAATCTATTTTACGGGTATAATGATGAAAAAATATAGAAATATTATTAGATTATTGAGTTATTTTGCGCCCAGTGTAACGGGTTATATGTGCGTTAATGGTTCAAATAGTGAAATAAGTGTTATACAATTTCCCACTTTTGTAGTTACGCAAGTAGTAAAATTTCCTCCCAAAGTAGGCGAGGGGCATATGGATTTTAATGCAATAACTGTATTTAGAAAATTTTCACCAGTACACAGAAGGCAATCCACTACTTTGGTAGCTGCGTAAACTGAGCAGCCAACATCCTAACCGGTGGAGTGTTTAATGCATTGTTATAAAATTTATTTTAAAATATATAAGGAAATAAAAAGTAAGCGTAGGGATGTGTGAAAACTTAAAGAAAATAAAATAAATTTTAAGTATAATGGTATTAATAGTAAAAGGAATTTTCAATCGACAAAATTCTACCTATTTTTATTTAAGGTGTTGAGCGAAAAATGTTGAAGGGGATGCCGAATTTCTTTATGAAAATAATGGGGGAGTAGTGCCGTGTTAATGATAGTTATGATTATGGGGGTAAAATGATTTCGTAAAATATTTACGCGATAAATGGCGCTACGTGGAGCGGTGTGGTTGTGAGACGTTTGGCTATTCTCTGCTGTATATGCCGTTCTATTGGGTGTTTGGATTGTCTGAAATTTGTGTATCGGGAATGAGGCCGATATGAATAATGTAAAATATATTTTAATAACAGTAATGATATTTTAAATAATGATAGTTTATGGATGGGAATTTTTACGAAAATAATCGGAAATATGTCTTAATGATAGCAATAATGCATCTTCCGATGAAAAAGAAAAGTACTTATGGCACTTCAGGGGGGTGTTGTAGTACTGATGGAAGTTTTTTTTTGAGAGAAATATCTTAGGGGAAAATGTTAGGTGGATGCTGTCTGTTTGAGAATTTTGAATAATAATTTTCGTTATTTAACTAAAAAATGAAAAAATATATCTTGACAGAAAAATTTTTCTGATCTATGCTACAAGCATCATGATAAAAAAATATCGAAATATCGTTAGGTTATTAAGTTGTTTTGCGCTCAGTATAGCAGGTTGCATGTACGTTAATGGTGCAAATAGTGAAGTAAGTGTTGTGCAATTGCCTTCTGGAGCAGGTGAGAGGCATGTGCATTGGGACTCCGCTGCAATGATTGGAAAAGCTCCCCCAATGCGTTTAATGCCAAAAAAGGCAATAAGTTATTTCAGAACTAATGTTTTTAATGTATGTGAAAAAATGAAAGATAAGGGAGAGGATTTTTTTAATGTGGTTACATTTGTGCAAAACTTTTTCAATCAGAAAAATCTTGCCTACTCTTATTTGAAACGTTTGGCAGAAAATGAAAACGGGGATACCAATTTTCTTTATGAAAACAGGGATGCCAATTCTCTTTATCAAAGCGGGGAGGAAGTATGCGCCATATTAATTATGGCTATGATTATAAAAAAGGATGATCTCGTAAAATATTTTGCAGAACAAATAAAGTCCCATGACAAGGGCTGGTGGTATAATTGTGATATATTTGGCTGTTCTCCTGCTGTGCTCGCCGTTCTCTTAGGACGTTTAGATTGTCTGCAGTTGTTTATCGAGAATGATGCCGATGTGAATGATGCCGATGAAGAAGATGAAGATGCCTGTACACTCCTAAGGCTGGCAGTCGAAATGGAGGATGTCGCTATAGTAAAATTTTTATTACAACAACCAGAAGTAATGTTCGATACGAATGATGGAACTCCTCCTGATGAAAATGAAGAAGTAAAAGCACTACTTGAAAAATATGGGGAGTCTTCGGAGAAATATTCGGAAGAAGAAAAATCTAAAAGATAACGTACCCCCGAATAATATTACTCCTTAAATTAAAAAGTAATAAAAAATTACCCTTGACAACGACTCCCTATTATTAATTCTTAGAAGTAACAAAAGGATAGATAATGGGAAGTTTAAAAAGAAAAATGGTATGTTTATTGATGGTTGGCGCCCCATTTGGCGCGATAAAAGCTAAAAAAACGTCGAGTGAAACATCAAATAAATCACTTCAGGAAGCAGATGGCACGCCGACGGGAGCAGAAGCGAAAATTGCTTCCCGTACTCGAGCTCAAGATACCGAAGCTCAGCCATCACTTTCTCCACTTATCCAACTCTTTGAAAGGTGCAAACGAAAAACCTATAATAATACAATTTCTATAAAATGGGTAGTCGAAGAAATTCAAAAAAGACGCAAGCCTTTATATCCAAGTTTTGTGCAGCAGGTCCAGGAATTGTCTACTCTAGACGAAGGAATGGCAAGTTTTCTGTTGGTCTTAGCTATGGTATTTGGTGAAGATGCTCTCGTCGAAAAAATCGCATCTAGTGAAAAAGTAAATTGGTTCGATGATGCAAGTATAGGATTTCCTGTCACACATTATGCTGTGTGGTTGGGACGCTTACCTTATTTGCAGGTCTGTGTCCAAAATGGCGCAGAGATCAATACAGATGATTTTAAGGGGAGGACACTCCTTATGTTGGCAGCTGCCCTTAATGATAAGGAAATTGTAAATTGGTTCTTAAAGCAAGAGAGTATTCAGATAGATGCGGTAGATTATATCGGGAAAACAGCTTGGCATTATGCTTGCGAGCATAATCATTTGGGGGTGGCTGAATTATTACCCAGCGGTAGTCCTGTGCAGCAAGAAGCATCCGATCAAGAGGAGGAAGAAGAGCAGAGCGAATATTTAGAAAAGAAGGACGAATATTCAGAAGATAGTGAAGAAGTTTCTGACTATATCCCAGTAAACGGAGAATATAGCGATGAAGATGAGGAATATAATACGCAAAAACAACAATCGAAGAAAGATAAATCCAATGGAAAAGAGAATTCAGAAGATAGTGAAGAAATTTTTGACCATGGACCGGTGAGCAAAGAATATAGCGATGAAGATGAGAAATATAATACGCAAAAACAACAATCGGAAAAAGATAAATCCAATGGAAAAGATTATAGTGACGAAGGGGAGGAAGATGATCAAGCATCACAACTTCCATCGTGGTTAACCCAATCTACGAACATATCGCCACGAAGCCAATTTAGTATAAGACATCCTAGCCGAGATAGTAGCGAAGATAAAAGATGTGATGAAATGATCAGAAAATCATCAAAACTATCCCAATTCGGCCAAAAAAGAAGACCTCAACAACCAAGCGAAGTCGAGGAATCACAAAGTAAAACAAGCGTGGAACGCCCTAAGCAAGCGGAACCAAAGGATGAAGTAACGAAATCTCAATAGGGTAAATTGTACATCTGCTTCCTAAATAAAAAATTGTAATGCAAGTAAGTAGAAATAATAGTTTAAAATATTGAAAAATTGTTCGATTATGCTTGAAGTGTGGGAGTTTTGAAGTAGAAAATGTTATGTTATGGCGAATGATGCTTCAAAAAATATACCCGAAAAAAATATACCCGAAAAACAACCAATCGATTTTGCAATTTCTAATATAAATAAACAATTTGGAGAGGGTTCATTGATGCGTATGGGTGACGCAAAGAAAATGAACGTCTCCGTAATCTCAACCGGCTCCCTGTCCCTTGACCTAGCTCTAGGCGTAGGCGGATTACCTCGGGGTAGAATTTGTGAGATCTTTGGCCCGGAATCTTCGGGTAAAACTACTCTGTGCTTGAGCGTTATCGCAGAATCACAACGCCAAGGCGGTAATGCAGTCTTCATCGACGTAGAACATGCACTCGATCCTAAATATACTAAAATTGTCGGAGTCGATCTCGATAACTTGATGGTGTCACAGCCGGAAAGCGGAGAAGATGCCCTCAATATCGCCGAAACTCTTATTCGCTCGGGGGCAATCGACGTGATCGTCATCGATTCCGTCGCAGCATTAATCCCAAAAGCAGAACTCGATGGCCAAATCGGAGATGCTGCTATCGGCCTACAAGCACGCATGATGAGCCAAGCAATGCGCCGATTAACATCTGCAGTAAGTAAAACGCAATGTACTTGTATCTTTACAAATCAAATTCGCGAAAAAATTGGGGTCATGTTCGGTAGCCCAGAAACAACACCCGGTGGCCGCGCATTGAAGTTCTTCACTTCTATCCGCCTCGATATCCGCCGCGTCAATCAAATTAAAGATAGTTCAGGGAAATCTGTAGGTAATCGTACGCGCGTAAAGGTAGTGAAAAATAAGGTGGCGCCACCATTCACGGAGTGCGAATTTGATATCACCTATAATGAAGGTATTTCGAGGTCTGGCTCTTTAATTGATCTCGGATTAGAGTATAATATCCTCGAGAAAAAGGGCACGTGGATATCATATAGTGGGAAGATGATTGGTCAAGGACGTGAAAGCGCAAAGTTAACACTCCAAAAAGATGCCGAACTATCCCATACCATCGAAAAAGCAATAGTGGCTAAAGTGAATGTCGCCGGCGGAACTATTTTGGGAGAAAATGTCGAAACAATCGATGCCTAATTATAATAATTCCTAACCTAATGGCGAATTATCCATTTGAGTTGTGTACATTTTTACGCGAAGAAAAAGTATCGAAGCGTGTTGAAGAAAGTACGCCTGATCATTTAGATTTTCATTTTTGTATCGAACAGGGGGGCTGTTTACAGGTCGATTTTCGTCCCCGTGAGCATTTGACGTTAACCGTAGCGTTTGTTATTGGAGAGGATGCCGAAGCGATTGTTAGAATATTATATCGTGGCCAAGGCGATTCTACGTTTAAATGTTGTACTTTACAAAAGCATATCGGAAATGGCGGTATTTCATCCATTGAAGTGAAATACGTTGGAGAAGATCGGGCTAGATTCGATTATCGTGGGAAAATCGATGTGCCGGAAAATATAGCGGGTGTAAAAGTGGTACAAAAGAATAAAAATTTGGTACTATCGGAACATGTTCGCGTCGATACGGAACCGGCAATGGATATTCGATCGAAAGATGTCGAGTGCTTTCACGGAGCAGCGATCGGAGGAATGGATTGCGAAATTTTACAATATTTTTCCACACGAGGGATAGGAGAAAATATGGCAAAAGAAATTTTTATAGACGGGTTTTTGAGCTAAAAAATTCTACTGAAAAGCGTAAGAGATCCCATTGGAGGGATCTCCCCATTATTTATTATTGAAATCTTATTATTGAAATAGGCTTCCTACTTTACTAAGGAGGCTTGATTGTACATTTTGTGGATTTTGTTGATGCGCTAAGAATGTTTCTGCGGCGCAAAGACCAATAAGATCCATAACAACGTGCCCACCGGCGGTATCTATTTCATCTGCGATATTTGGTTTTGGAATAGCAGGGTCATATCGTATTTGCGAATGCATAGTACCAGCACTGGCAGATATTTTGATCAAGCAAAGCATTACATTGCTAAATCCTTTTTTATTTGCTAACAAAGAGAAAGATTGAATGCTAGATTTTGCACGATCAATAGCATTTTTCACGTCATTCGAAGAGACCTCTCCATTACAATAACGAAGTAACATTTCATATGCTTCCCAAGTTAAAGTATTTATATGACCGGATAGCGGGTTGAATTCTGCTTGTTGATAATGTGTTTTTACATTGTATTCTCCCACACAACTATTCATTTGGTTTTGAATCTGAGCTGCCATCGCATTCAAATTCGTAGCAGATCCTAATAGGAAGTTTCTAATGATACCACTAAGTTTTTCTGCCATATTACCAACCGCCCAAGATTGAGGATCCTTTTTGAACCAACCTTCATCGGCTAAAGCACGGCTCGATTCCGCACAATTATGAGGGTCG
>JAITNS010000017.1 GCA_031290315.1 Puniceicoccales bacterium | reverse complement strand
CGTTTATTTTTTCCCTTGCGTCGATTAAATTTCTTTTTCTATTTATAGTAAATATTGCTTGATGGTGTAATGGTAGCACAACTGATTTTGGTTCAGTTTGTCTAGGTTCGAGTCCTGGTCAAGCAGCCATTTTTATATTTGTTAAAATAATGTCCGTATCCCCGATCATCGCCCTCGAAAATGTTTCAAAACAATTTCGATCTCCCGATGGCCAAATAAATACTATTCTGCAAAATATTTCTTTTTCTATCACAACTAATCAAACTTGTAGTATTACCGGCGAATCGGGATCCGGGAAATCTACGCTCCTCAATATTATTGGTGGCCTTGATTATCCCTCTTCGGGCTCTGTTTTTTGGAAAGAAAAATATATCCATACTTTCTCCACCGATCAACTCGCTTTTTTACGTCAAAGTTTTTTAGGGTTTATTTTTCAAAGTTCTAATTTAATTCCCGAATTAACGGTGTTGGAAAATATTCTTTTTCCAGTACGTATTGCGGGAAAAAATATACAACCCTATCGATCTCAAGCAATGGAACTCTTGCAGCAATTGAATATCGCTAATCAAGCACAACAAATTCCCGAAAAATTATCGGGCGGTGAACGCCAACGCGTTGCTATCGCTCGCGCCTTAATTTTATGTCCGGAACTCATCATCGCCGATGAACCAACTGGTAATCTCGATGAAAAAAATGCTGCGGTTGTTATCGATTTTTTATTAAAATTGTGTAATGAATATCATTCATCCCTATTATTAGTCACACATAATACAATTTTTGCAGAAAAAATGCAGCGCTCGTTTACTGTAAAATCAGGAGAATTAATACGGCTAAATATGGGGCTCCGCCCCATACCCCGCAAGGAGTCATGGACTCCTTGACCTCTTTATTAGCCCACTAATTATGTATACATAATTAGTGGGCTATGATCAAGGTCCAGGAAACAATGTTTCCTGGCGAGGATCATAAGGGCGAGCAGCCCTTATTTTTCTTAAATTTTCAATACTGTAAATAAGACCGTAAAAATAGCATCAGCGATAATAATGCAAGTAATTCCTTGGACAACGGCCGATGTTGTCGCTTCCCCTACCGCCGTCGCATTACGCCCACATTGTATACCTTTATAGCAACCGATAGCACCTAAAATAATACCAAAACACACACTTTTAACCAAGCCAACTAAAACATCATGAATCGCCACTGCTTTTCTAGTTTGCAATAAATATTGTGTTACACTTCCCTGCATAAACGGTAAAGCCGACAACATTCCACCGATAATGCCAATTAAATCCGCAAAAATACACAATAAAGGCATCATTAATGCTAGAGCAACGACCCGTGGCAATACCAAATAATGTATACGATTGATACCAAATGTTTGGAGAGCGTCGAGTTCTTCATTGACTTGCATACTACCGATAGAGGCAGCAAAAGCGGCGCCGGTACGTCCAGCCATAATCACTCCGGTCATGAGGCAACCCATTTCGCGGGTCATAGCGAGGGCAACTAAATCGGCGACATAAATATTAGCGCCGAAGCGTGTGAGTTGCACGACACTTACAAAGGCCATAATAAGTCCTACGAGAGCGCTAATTAACGCGACAATCGGCAACGCATCGGAGCCCGTTTGCTGAATGAAAGGTAAGAGATTTTTCATCATATTTTTAGGGCGAGCGATTAAGATATGGGCCAATGATTGTAGGAGTGAGAAGAAAAAAGCTATTCCATTTTTTAGTCCTTTGCAAAAGTCGATGGTATGTTTTCCAATTCGATAGAAAATATTATATTTTTTATCAATTTTCGATTTAGTTATAACAGGGGATTGGGATAGGTTGAAAATTTTTTCGATACTTTCGGGGAAATTGATTGTTTCGATTGGGATACAATATTTTTGGGTCCACAATTTGAGATTATTAAAGAAGAGGAGAAATGGGGAAGAGATTTGTTTAAGTTGGGAGGCATCGACGACAATTTTTTTTATTTCTTTTATGGGAATAGGTAAGGATGCGAGTGATTGGGAGGGGTTTGAGAGGGGCCAGGTACCGCTACATTGAATAGAGAGGAGGTCATGTTTGAAGGTGATTTGTAAATATTCAGACTGAAGTATATATTGCATAAACTCGTACAGTTTTTGAACTTAGGGATTTACAAAAAATAGCAACTTCATCTTAGGGCAACAAAATGGCCTGTTTTCACAGGCCACTTTGTTATGTTATTTTTTATATAATTTTATATGTTTTATCTCAAAAGATGTTTCATATATTTTAGAGATTTTTTATATCCTTAATTTTAAGTAAACCATATTTTCAATACGCCCAAAATTCCTCCACCCTGAAGTTCTGCTTCTTTTGCAGAAAAAACTTGAGATGCTGTTTTTTTCATAGGAACAACTTGAGGTTCTTCTTCTTTTACAGGAGCAACTTGAGATTCTGCTTTTTTCATAGGAACAACTTGAGGTTCTTCTTTTTTTTCTGCTTTTCTTACAGAAACAACTTGAGATTCTATTTTTTTCATAGGAGCACCCTGAGGTTCTGCTTCTTCTGCAGGAGCAAGGAATTTTTCAGGTTCGGCCATTACTTCTCGTGTATTATATGCTCTCATCTGTTCAGGAGAAAATGATTGTCCATTATCATACCAAAACCACTTTTTCGCAGCATTGTAATATGCTACAAGAGGTGAATTATCGGCATGTAATGTTAATGTAACGGGACTCATGTCCTTCAAGAGTCCTACTTCGAACTTTGGTTCTTTGTCGTCCTCTCGTAACTGCTTTAGTATCAATGGAATCTTATTTCTTTCCGAGTCAATTATAGTTGGAGCATAACCACCTGTGTTTTCCAAGAGATCTACTCGTAAGTTTTCCATCATTTCCGTTAATGCTTCTTTTGTTTCCAGACTATCTGCCATAACTTCTCCCGTTTGAGGATCTATTGGTAAATCACTTGCACTTAATAATTTAATTACTATATTTTTTACTGAATTTATTCCTCCATCTCCTCCAAACCTAATTAAGGCAAAAGAATTCATTTTAGCCCAAATCTGATCAGCTAACGCTTTTGTATCGACTACTCCACTCTCTTGCATTTTTTTTAAACTTGATTGAAATTGCTCAACAAATTCTTCATCATTCACTAAGGAGTTTATATTCCATGCCTGTTTTTCTTTCCCTATGGGTCCTTCGCTGGATTTACCTGGTTTAAATGATCCTCGTCCTTGTATGCGAATCAAATCAACATGCGTAAAACCCGTTCTTTTTTCTTTTCCCCATATGCGATCTAAAACCTCTGTCATTATGGACAACCGTATATTACCTGTCTCTTTCGCGAGTGGTATAGCCTCATCTAATAATGCTAATAAGGGCTTTCTCATTAGAGCTTCTGATGGACATTTAAATTCCTCAATTTTTTCAACAATATCTTTAACAATCTCATCCAAATTAGCGCCTTGGCTTGTTGCATTCCTAATCCTCTCAACTAGTTCTGCATCTTTCGCT
>JAITNS010000083.1 GCA_031290315.1 Puniceicoccales bacterium | reverse complement strand
AAATAGTTCGAGCATTATTAGACGCAGGTGCTAATCTAAATATTCCCGATGATAATGGCCTCACCGCATTACACCATGCAAACAATATCCTCGAGATATTCAATGGACAACAGAAAGTGACCGATAAAGATATTATCGCAAATGCCCAACAAATATACGGTTTATTACAACGACGCACAGCGAAATTTCCAAATTAAAATTAATATTTAATCAATATATCCAGAGGCACCTCTTTTAAAAGGTGCTTTTGTATTTTTTAATTTGAATTTCTATTCAAGTCTGCTTTCTATGGGCTTTAATTAGAATACCATTTGCAATTCTCAAGAAATCATTACACTAAAGTTTTAGTAAAAGACATATGAAATATAATTTTATAAAAAATATAATCCTGGGAATAGTATTAGTCAGCTTCATGCATGCTTCTAAGCTTCGGGCAGCAATACCCAATGGCAATGATTGGTTGCTAAAAAAAGTATTTCAGTTGAGACTAATACCCATCAAAGGCACTCCGTGGCTACTAGGTATGGATCGTAAAACACAAATAGAAGAGTTACAAGCGTCGCTCAAGTGGACGTTAATGCCGATCATTGTACGCGATCCTGGAGGATATGCCTCCGATTATCTTACTAAACAGCGCATCATAAATAATACGACGGGTGATCCCATAAAGTATGATGATTTTTGGGAAGCACTAGAGCTACAACCGCTCGATAAATTTTCAAAAGAAACAATAGCTCAATTAGATCGCATGCGCGAAGAAAATCCTTATACTTTCGATGATTTAACTTTTACTTTAAGCGACATACGGAAATATGCAACTTATTTACACAAAGCAGTCGTTGCGAATTCAATTGAAGCCACACAAGCATTACTAATGAACGGGTTCCCTCCCAATGCAAGCAGCCGACACGGTACAACGCCTTTACATTTGGCAGCTACTAAGAATAATCCCGATATAGTCAATTTATTGACAGCTCATGCAGCAAATCCAAATGCAGAAGATGAACATAGGCAAACACCTTTGCATGTGGCCATCTTAGCGTCTATTGATCCAGGCATAATTGATATGTTATTGGCCGCAGGCGCCAATTGCGATGCGCAAAATCAAGACGGTACAACACCTTTGCATTATGCAGTCTGTCATAATCCTCCAGGAGTTGTCCAACAATTATTAAAAAAATGCAAAGATATTAATTTGTGTACTAAGCAAGGTGAAACACTATTATATCGCGCAGTCGTAAAACAAGACGCAGAAAAAATTCAAATATTATGCGATGCAGGGGCAAAGATAACGGGATTTCCTAATAAACCAAACTCCAATTCATTAAAGAAGGCGGAAGAAATAGTTGAACTACTCAATCCACTGTGCGATGATCCCGCTTGGCAAGCAAACCCATATTGGACTTGTCCCGTTAAACAGCAAGAAAAAGCTCAACGTATCTATGACGATTTATTAAAAAGAGCAGATCTAGAAGAATCAAACTGATAATCTGCTAATATACTAAACTAAGCAAGGTGAAACACTATTACATCGCGCACTCGTAAAACAAGACGCAGAAAAAATTCAAATATTATGCGATGCAGGGGCAAAGATAATGGGATTTCCTAATAAACCAAACTCCAATTCATTAAAGAAGGCGGAAGAAATAGTTGAACCACTCAATCCACTGTGCGATGATCCCACTTGGCAAACCAATTTATATTGGACTTGTCCCGTTAAATAGCAAGAAAAAACTCAATATATAATTCCAGTGGGCGTTTTTTTATTATTCTAAAAAATCTGGACTTTTGAAAAATTTTATCAATATCACTTTACCATGATAGAAATTCCTCAGTTCTTAAAAGAATTAACGAATGCCCGCTCACCATCCGGGTATGAGTTCGAAACACAAAAAGTAGTCGACCAATATATGGCAAATGTTGTCGATGAATACCGTAAAGATAGTATCGGTAACCGCTTCGCAACGCTCAAAATTAATGACCAATATCCCATACTCATGCTCTCCGGACATATGGATGAACTCGGTTTCGCTATCACCTATATCGATGATAAAGGATTCCTCTCTTTCGATACCATCGGCGGCCACGATCGTAGCATTATTCCCGGACGTCGCGTGCGAATCTTGACAAAAAATGGCGACGTCTTGGGCATCACCGGTAAACGGGCGATCCACCTCCTCGACGACGATGAAGAAAATAAGGTACAAAAAATCCATGAACTGTGGATCGATATCGGAGTGAAATCCGTAGAAGAAGCCAAAAATCTCGTCTCCATCGGCGACCCTGTCGTCTATGAAACCCCAGAAATCACAACCATTAATAATACACACAATATTACAGGACGCGCCTTCGACGATAAAGCAGGGGCCTATGTGGTCATGCAAACACTTCTTCACCTTACTCAAGAAAAAAATAATTTAAAATGTAATGTCGTAGCAGTCGCATCGGCCCAAGAAGAAGTCGGTACCCGCGGAGCTATTAATGCAGCCTATTCCTGTACGCCGACGGTCGGTATCGCCGTAGATGTTGGCCATGCAACTGATTTCCCTAATTGCGATAATAAACGATTTTCGAAGGTTGAACTTGGCGGTGGCCCTATCATTACCCGTGGTGCTAATATTAACCCTTTAATTTTCGACCGCATCGTCGAGTGTGCTAAAAAAGAAAATATTCCATACCAAATTGAAGCGGAGACTCGTCCAACCGGTACCGATGCCCGCTCCATACAAATATCACGGGGAGGAGTTCCTACCGGATTAATTTCTATTCCCCTACGCTATATGCATACGCCCGTCGAAACCGTCAATCTCCAAGATATCGAAAATGTTATAAAATTGATTTGTACTTTCGCCCGCTCCCTACAACCGGACGATCATTTCGAATTTTAAAATTATATTTTTTATTTTTTTATTTTTTTATATTTTTTGAAATTCATTAACGGTAATGGTCCCCTCTTGGAGAGCTCTCATGGCAATTTCCTTGAGAGGGACCAATCCATTTTTTACGGTCAATTCATGAAACTTATCAAGTGCTAAGTGTTGACGGATACCACTCCGTACTTCAAAATCGATCAACAACCACTCGAAAATACCAAAGCGTCCTTTGCAACCCGTATTGCTGCATTGTTCACAACCTTTCCCGCGAAATACTTTTTCGATGCCATATGGGCCGACGACTTTCTCCTCACTGGGAGTGATAGGAACCTCTTCCTTACAATTCTGACAGACCTTTCGCAGCAATCGTTGCGCCAAAACGCCTTTGACCGTATCGGCAATTAAATATGGATCGAGATCCATATCGATAAGGCGTGTGATGGCACTTGGGGCATCGTTGGTATGCAAGGTACCGAGGACGAGATGTCCTGTTAAAGCAGCTTGGATAGCGATTCGAGCCGTGAGCGCATCTCGCAATTCGCCTACCAAAATTTTATCGGGATCATGGCGTAGAAATGCACGTAACACACTTTCGAATGTTAAGCCGACATCGTCGCGAACATTAACTTGTACCATTCCTTCTGTTTCGTACTCGACGGGGTCTTCGACCGTAACAATTTTTGTTTCTTCGTCATTAATTTCATTTAATGCGCTATAAAGTGTCGTTGTCTTACCGCTACCCGTTGGGCCTGTCGTCAAAACAATCCCCGATCCAGAGTGTAATATTTGGCGTAACTGTACTAAGATGTCGGGATCGATTCCCATTTTATCCAAATCGAAATGCCATGAATCGTGATCGAGGACGCGGAGTACGACGCTTTCGCCGTATTGGGTGGGTAAAGTGGAGACACGAAAGTCGACGGAGCGCCCCAGGCAAGTGCGTTCGATATGGCCATCTTGGGGCAGACGTTTTTCGGAAAGATTGAGGCAGGCGAGTGTTTTCACGCGCGAAATAATCGCATCACCCAGATTACGGACCGGTGCTGGAAGTTCGATTAAAACACCATCGACCCGTAAACGAATGAGGACACTACTGGCAAAAGTTTCGAAGTGGACATCGGATGCGCCCTGTTTAACGGCATATTCTAAGACGTGATCTACGAAACGTATAATTGGAAATTCTCTATCTTCAGGCATAAATAAAAAGTCCTCTGATTATTGATGATAGAAATTTTTTATATTTTGCAAATATTTTAGTAAGATTACACGTAGCTATTATGTTTCAGGGACATCGGGACTTTGGCCTTTCATGCGGCTATCGAGACCTTTATTTTCCACATTCGATTGGACATTCAACTTATTTTTAAAAGCACTGGAGCCCGCACCTTGGCCAATTTGAAACTTTCCAAATATACCCGCAGATTTTTTAGTTTCCTGAGTAGCTTCGGTTTGATTTACTTCCTGTGTTTTATCCAAAGAGACTTTCTGTTCCACACTACTTTGAACACCCATATCAGATTTACCTTTATCAGAATTCCCTGTAGCAATTTTCATTCCCGCAAATGTAGGAGCTTGCTTTATTTCACTCGTACTAATATCAGCATTAATACCTCCCACATTCGGTCCCCCTACTGAATTTATTCCCATACTTTTTTAAGTATAAAAATTTAGCAGAAATGTCAACAGAAATTAAAAACGAACAGGATCTTTTTAAAATTTTTCTGTGCCATCGAATTTTAATTGGATCCCGTTATTTTGTAAATAGCCTGTAATTTATGTTAGGCGGTGATTTTTATGAATTGATTTACTTTCAATTTTTTATTGACTTAATAGTTGGATAATTTTCGACCTTTGCTCTCTCCTTCCACTATCTGTTTCCGATCTTATGAATTCTTTTGCAATATCCAATGGAGTTCGACCGGCATTATCTTTAATATTGCGATCAGCGCCCACGTCCAATAAATGCTGTACACTTTCCAAACACCACCAACTCGCAGCAGCATGCAACGGTGTACTTGTACTGTTATAGAGAGTCATTGTATTAACTTCTGCACCTTTATCAATCAAAAATTTGACGACCTCTGGACTACAGGCATCGGCTGCCGTCTGTAAGGGAGTTTGGCCGAATCTATTAGCAATATTAATTTCTGCGCCACGGTCAACTAATAGCTTCACTATTGCCAAATTTCCTTTACTTGCGGCCCAATGTAAAGGGGTATCTCCATGCTCATCTCGTGCACGAATATCGGCTCCCTTATCAATCAATACACTAGCTAGTTTAGGATTATTCCAGATAGCCCAATGTAATGGTGTACGATCTTCTACTTCCTTTACATTTACATCTGCGCCTTTTTTGATTAATTTATAGGCTCTTCCTTTGGATAATGTAGATTGTGTACCTGAAGTACCTTCTTTCAGTTTTTCGAGCAATTGCTGTGTATTTCTTTGTTGGCGGGTGAGGGGAGGCACTATTTCGCTAGTATTCTTACTATTAGGTGTATACAGCAATGATTGTTTGTTTAACGATGGTGTACTTGAGGACAATTGACTACTTCTTTGATTACTTTTTTGAGTTGGGCTAGATGTTGTATACGGCGATGGTTGCGTATTTAACAATGGTGTACTTGAGGGCAATCGACTACTTCTTTGATTACTTTTTTGAGTTGAAGTAGATGTTGTATATTGCAATGGTTGCGTATTTAGCGATGGTGTACTTGAGGGAA
>JAITNS010000035.1 GCA_031290315.1 Puniceicoccales bacterium | reverse complement strand
TGGTGTGAAGTTGGAAAAGAAATGTATATTTTGAGATACATGAATGTGAAAACGACACCAGCGTGTAATCCAATAGTTTCTCTCCTTATTGTAGATGTTAGGGTTACACTTAGTTAATGTTATCCTAAGCTTTTTGGTATACGTAGTATAAGTGAAAGACGATAATCGCAACAATAATTACGACTAATGGGAAGGGAGAATCCAGTAAATTATTGGAACCAAAAAAATGGTGTGAAGTTGGAAAAGAAATGTATGTCTTGAGATACATGAATGTGAAAACGACGCCAGCGTGTAATCCAATAGTTTCTCTCGTTATTGTAGGTGTTACGGTTATATTTAGTTAATGTTATCCTAAACTTTCTGGCATACGTAGTATAAGTGAAAGACGATGATCGCAACAATAATTACGACTAATGGGAAGGGAGAATCCAGTAAATTATTGGAACAAAAAAAATGGTGTGAAGTTGGAAAAGAAATGTATATTTTGAGATACATGAATGTGAAAACGACACCAGCGTGTAATCCAATAGGCGCAGAAAGATTTTGTGTGTGAAAATAAATCATCGCAAGTAGACAGCCAAAAGCAAAAATAATTAAAAAATTTAAATAAGAAATATTAGCCAGTGTGCAAAAAATAACTTTGTACAAATAGTAAAAGCTATCTAAAAAGGTCGCGTAGGAAATATGGGAACTAATTTCGTAGTGGGGACGGAAATGGAAATAGGCAAAAAGTAAAGAGGAAAAAATAATCGCCAATAGGGGGCGCATATATTTAAGTAGAATTTTAAAAATAAGCCCACGAAATAACCATTCTTCTATGAATGATAAAATGATAGAGCTAAGTAACCATTTAAGTGGCAGTAGTTTTTGTGAAAGAGATGGGGAAGGGAGTGTTGTCCAAAGAAAATTTTGTATGAACATTTTTAATGAAAAAATACTTCCCACGAGCATACAGCCAATGGCGAAAAATATTAAAAAATTTTTGTAACAAAAAAATTTAACCGGTTTATCTACAATTTGTTGTCGATAAATTTTCCATAAACAGGGTGTGAACAGTAAGAAAGCGAGTAGGCGTATGCGTTCGAAGAAGATAATAAAACTTTTTTGTCTAAGGTAATGGCTTAGGGTGCATGGAAAGTACTGATCCCAATAGGCGACGATATTAAAGATGAGGGGTGTTAGGATCGTGGCAATGAGTAGGGCATGAAAATAGAGAATGATCAACCACAAAAAAGGAGAAGATAAAAATTTTTTCGGAAATGAATTTTTTAAGAAAGTATTCACAAAAAAATAATACTTAAATATTTAGATATTTTGTCAAATTTTGCTGGAAATTATTTTAGGAACACAGAGAGGTTGACACGGTTTTTTTGTTAGACATGTTGAGACAACATATGAAGGTGCTCGTGACCGGTGGCGGTGGATTTTTGGGGTGTCATATTGTCGAATTACTCCAAAGGCGAGGCGTAACTGTTCGCGCGATGGGCCGCCGTCAACAACCGATCTTCGAATCCCGTGGCGTAGAATTTATGAGGGGAGATGTTTCGTTTAGGGAGGATGTTGAACGAGCGGTTTGTGGTGTCGACTCCGTTTTTCATGTAGCCGGTCGAGCGAGTCTCGATATGAATTATCAGGCCTATTATAATACCCATGTCGTCGGAACAAAAAATATTGTCCAAGCCTGTAAGCGTTATGGGGTACAAAGTTTAGTTTTTACAAGTACGCCCGCTGTCGTCTTCAACGGAGGTCATTTTTCCGGCAGCGATGAGTCGCTACCTTATCAACCAAACTATCACTGGTATTATGCGCAAACTAAAGCGATCGCTGAAAAATGTGTTTTAGATAATAATTCTCCGGAATTGAAGACGGTGGCAGTTCGTCCTCATCTATTATTAGGGGAAGGGGATCCGCATCTTATGCCGAGAATTTTAAACTATGTATGCAATAAGAAATTAAAAATTATCGGGAATGGAACCAATCAGGTGGATATTACATTTGTTTCAAACGCTGCCCATGCGCATATGTTAGCATTTGATGCCCTTCAGACAGGAAAAGCTTGCGGAAAAGCGTATTTTATTGGCCAAGAACGGCCCGTTGTGCTGTGGGAATTTATCAATGATATCTTGAAACGACTCAAATTATCGCCCATCGAAGAGAAGGTAAGTTTTGGCAAAGCATATCGTTGGGGGAGTATGTTGGAATTTTTTTACCGAATGTTTTGGCGTTCGAGTATTCCATCGATGACCCGTGCATTAGCGGTAGCGTTAAGTAAGGACCATTATTTTTCCCATGAGCGTGCCTATCGCGATTTGGGCTACGTACCGCAAATTACGATTGAAAATGGCCTTGATAGTTTGGTCAATTCCTTGCGCCTCCAAATGAAAGTATTATGGAAGCGCGATTATGTATGGGATTGATTTGTGGGGACATTAGCAAATATATTGGGTGTTTCATTTTTGACGTTTATTTCACGTGTCTTGGGATTATTGCGTGATATTCTGATTTTTTCTGCTTTTGGTACAACAGAGATCAATTCCGCATTCTTATTTGCATTTAGCGTGCCTAATTTATTTCGACGACTGTTAGGGGAGGGCGCTTTAACCTCTGCCTTGATTCCTGTTTTCGTCGATGAATATCGCAAAAATGGGAAAGAGGAAGCCTTTTGTTTACTCAATAAAGTAGCATCGCGACTCATCGTTATACTACTATTGGTTGTTTGTGGTGGAATTTTGATTTGTTTATTGGGGATGGAAAGTGAGTGGTTCAATTCCCGTTGGCGGTTGAGCTTTGCCTTTAGTGCGATCCTTATGCCCTATATGTTTTTTATTTGTTTAGGAGCGTTATTTGCAGCCGTACTGAATATCTTTGGGAAATTTTTGCTACATGCTGGGAATGGGATTTGGCTCAATTTTGCCATGATTGGTGCACTGATTATCGGATATTTTTACCCGGAATCGTGGCGTATTTATTGGTTATGTGTGGGTGTCCTCGTAGGTGGTGTGATTCAGATGTTTTCCTTGTGGGGAGGATTAAAACGTATGGGTTGGAAATTTCATTTTAATTGGGAACGTGATCAACGTGTCCATGAGATCCAGAGATTATTTTTCCCAGGAGCAGCGGGAGCTTCGACTATTCAAGTCAATGTAGTCGTTTCCCGTGCATTAGCTCACTCGGTAAACGATGCTGCTGTCTCAGTACTCTATTTAGCAAATCGATTAATTGAATTGCCCTTAGGGTTATTTGTGACGGCGATTTCGACGGTCATTTTCCCCCGATTATCCCAATTGGAAGTAGATAGCCAAAAATCGTTATTACGGAAAGAATTTAATCGGGGAATGTTTTTAATGTTAGTAGTTATTTTCCCAGCGACATTGGGGATACTCAGTTTAGATCGAACTATTTTAAATTTGTTATTTCTTTGGGGAAATTTCACGGAGAAGGATATGGCCTTAGTATTACCCGTGCTGCGAGTATTCCTGATCGCCTTACCATTTTATGCCGTATCGAGTCATCTACTCCGTGGATACCATTGTAAAAAAAACACAATATGGCCAATGACTATTTCAATCATCCATTTCGCGATAAATACACTTTTGGCGTTAAGTTTTATGTTTTGGTTAGAATCTATAGGTATTGCATTGGCTAATTTATTATCAGTTATTATCCAGACAATTTTGCTTTATATTGGGTTGCAGAAGTTGTATGAAGAATTTCATATCGAAATTTGGACGACGCGTTTTCGTAACATTGCCGTAGCAAGTATTATAATGGCAATTACTGTTTGTGTATCCGATCATATATTGAGCCTATATTTATCGGGAAAGAAGCATGGTATTATTAGTGTATGCACAAATATTCCTTTGGGAGTATTATTGTATTTTGGATTATTATACATTTTCGAAGGACGAAAACGATTACATGATTTAGAAATTATTTGGCAGCGATTTGTCAAAAAAATAAAAAAATCTAAAGCTCATTGAGGGAGGTATTATTAATTTGCCCTATGAAATATTTTGGAACAGATGGTATTCGTGGGAAGTTTGGCGATTTTCCGGTCAATGAATTTTGTGTCAATATTTTAGCACAGGCATTGGAACAATTTCATTCGGGATTACGGCGAATCATTATCGGACGGGATACGCGTCTATCGGGAGAAGCGATTAAAAATTTTTTAATTGCGGGCTTTTCGAGTACGGTTGAGATTATGGAGGCGGGGATCATAACTTCGCCCTTGCTATCGCGAGCGGTAGATGATACGAAGTCCGATTTTGGACTAATGATCACGGCTTCTCACAATTCTTCTGAGGATAATGGGGTTAAAGTTTTCGATCATTTGGGTGCAAAATTATCACAGGAAAATGAATTAAAAATCGAGTCATTGATGGATGAAATACCCGATGTCGCAAAATATACTGGCCATAAAATTATGGGTTATCGTCCCAAAGTGCATTATGTTATTGATGGGAAAGTTTTTAAAAATTTTCCAAAAGTTGTGATCGATTGTGCGAATGGAGCAGCGGTAACATTTGCAAAAGAGAGTTATCATTTTCAAACCATTAAATGGCTTGGGGATTGTCCGAATGGGCAGAATATTAACGGGCATTGTGGCAGTGAGCATCCGGAATTATTGATTCAAGCGGTCCATGAAACCCATGCCGATTTAGGGATAGCCCACGACGGCGATGGGGATCGTCTATTACTATGTGATAGGGAAGGCAATATTTTACCAGGAGAAATAATATTAGGTACGATTGCGATTTATTTGCAAGAGGTAGGGCGCTTGAAAGAACGCAGTATTGTAACGACATTGATGTCCAATGAGGGGTTGAGAATTTCGCTTAAAGATTATGGAATTGGCGTTATCGATGCCGAGGTAGGTGATCGAAATGTTGCGGATAGAATGCGAGAATTGGGTTGTAATTTGGGTGGCGAGAGCTCGGGTCATATACTATTTTTGGATGAGGCGCCGACAAGCGATGGTATCCAAACGGCATTACTTTTCCTAAGAGCGCTTTCATTTTTAAAGTTGACTCCAGAATATTTGTCCCATCTTATAAAATTATTGCCAAAAAAATCCTGTAATATTCCCGTTAGCGAAAAAGTGCCCTTGGAGAATCTTCATAATTTGCAGCAAGCGATACAAAAAGAACGGGAGAAAGTAGGTCAAAGTGGTAAAATTTTTATTCGCTATTCGGGAACTGAACCAAAGTTGCGCTTATTAATTGAGGCGGAAACGGAACCATTGGTAGAAGATGTGATGAAGAATTTGAAAAATAGTATCGCAAGATGTAAGGAATTTATATAATAGTATTTGTGAATGCACAACTACGTCAACGTTGGATGGGGAGAATTGAGATGTTATGTCAGGCAGAAAATTGGGAATATGCGAAATTTATATGCCTACAAATGCTCTATCAGGAACCGAATTTTGTCGATGCGCGCCGCATATTACATCGTGTGCGTCAATATACTTACACTAAACAAAAATATCAACAATGGTTATCTTTATTTGTTTTATTATTGCAAGCCGTTTGGTATGCATTGAGAATCAAGACAAAACATCGCCAACTATTAATTACGATGGATGAATTACTCAATGTAAATCCGAATAATGTGTGGGTATTACGCATATTTGCGGAGACTATGACTGGGTTTGGTTTTTATGAGACAACGATCTTTTCCGTGGAATGTGTTCCCGAAAATAAACGCAATTCGGACGACTGGCTATTAATGGGCGAGGCATTTTTAGGTTCGGAAGACTTTCAAATGGCAGTGGATATTGCTAATAAAATATTGGTAAAGTTTCCCGATAATATTCGTGCACGCGATCTATTATGGCAATCTTCCGTTGAGCAATCACTGGGAAATCAAAAAATATAAGCTTTCATAAAACTGACAAAATGCTACAAGAGCTTAATGGAAAAATTGTGTATTGCTTCGACCAATGAAGGAAAGATTTGTGAATTGGAGTCCATTTTAGAAAATGTTTTTAAATTATATTCACTAAAAGATTTCAAGTCGATACCGGAGATCCAAGAACCCTACGAATCTTTTTTAGAAAATGCACAATTTAAAGCCCAATACTATTCGCAGTTTACGCAAATATTAACACTATCGGAAGATGCAGGACTAGAAGTATTAGCATTGAATGGATTTCCAGGTATCCGTACCCATGAGTTTATAAAGCATAGCGGTGGATTGGTAAATGCTTACTATCGTTTAGCTGAATTACTTTCCGATAAGGAAAATTATTCGGCTCAATTTCGCTGTGCATCCGTATTGTATGATCCTGTTCATGGGCGATATTATGTGGGGGAGGGGAGTATGAAAGGAAGCATATGTTTTCCCGCAAAAGGAATACATGGGTTTGGCTTTGACCCGATTTTTGTACCCGATGGTTACGAACAAACAGTCGCAGAATTGGGAGAGGTAATAAAAACGGCTATTGGTCACCGTGGGAAATCCATACGTACTTTATTAGAAAATTATCATTTGGGATTGTTTTTATGAAAATTTAAAAAAGTGTTTGACAGGGGAGAAATTTTTTTAACTAATATAGGTATCTTGAAAATGAAACTACAGTTTGGTTATTTTTATTACTACGGGATTTTGCCGTGGTAACTGGAAACGTTTCGTTTGATGGTCCGCGGCAAATGCTGCGGATTTTTTATTTGTAGTATTTGCTGCCGGTTTAAAAAAAAATATTAAAAAAGAAAGGTAAATATTATGAA
>JAITNS010000095.1 GCA_031290315.1 Puniceicoccales bacterium | reverse complement strand
GGTTAATTAAGTTCAAAGAATAATATTCTTTGAACGATTCCTTGGCCCTAGATTAGGTGTCAACGGCACCAATCTAGGGCCATAAAGGAGGTCCAGGGGATCCATCCCCTGGCGGGGTATGGGGGGCGGGGAGCCCCATATATAAAAGTAAGGGCTACTCGCCCTTATAATCCTCGCCAGGAAACGAAGTTTTCCTGGACCTTGATACCGCCCTGGATCACGTGCAACGCACATGCTCCAGGGCGAACACGATTCCTAGCTAGGCAATGCCCGGCCAGCAAATATTAAGATCAAAGAATAATATTCTTTGAACGATTCCTTGGCCCTAGATTAGGTGCCAACGGCACCAATCTAGGGCCACAAAGGAGGTCCAGGGGATACTATCCCCTGGCGGGGTATGGGGCAGAGCCCCAATAAGCTAAATTTATAGCTACTCATAAGAGCGCATAAGAAAAATATATCTTTCATAGTAACTATGTTTTATAATTGTTAAGTTAAATATTTAGTAAAAAATAATAAAAAATTAAAAGCAACTTGACGGTGTGATCATTCTTTGGAAGAATAGAGTGTTGTTAATAAAAGGAGTGAAAATGAATGATTATAAAAGAATATTAAAAAGTAACTTGCGTTGCAAAGTTGGTCAAGTTATAATTGGGAGTGCCTTAATGGGCAACTTAAGTATATCGTCGATTCAAGCGGATCCAGAGGTAGAGCAAGCGACGGATATTGCAAATGATTTTGCGATCGATTTGCAAGAGAGACAGCTAATACGTGCTAAAAAGATCCTAAATCGAGAACTATTACGTGCTATTGAGCAAGGAAGTTTAAAAGGTGTGCAATTTTTAGTTGAACATGGGGCTGATCCAAATGTAAAAGATAATTTTGATTGGCCGATTCTACATTTAGCGGAGCAGTTAGCCGAGAATTTTTGGGAAGAATTAGATCGTCAAAAAATTGTAGATTTTCTTATTGATTGGGATCCTAATCAGCATGAAATTAGTAATATTACCATTATCACGACAGCTCGAAAAATTTATGGATTAATAGGAGGAGGTGCAGGTAGTTCAACTGCTAATGGAGGTTCTACTGGGAGCAATAGTTCTTCAGGAGGATTTTCAGGGGGTAGTAGTTCTGGTGGAGGAGGTTCCAATTTAAAAGCGTCAGGGATGATAAATGATGCGAAAGCTATGTCTAATTTTCACTATTGTTGTAAAAAATCGGAAAGTAATAACCAGAGTCCTCCGATGAGTAGCGTAATTGGAAGCGCAAAGGATAATATGAATAACAGAGGTACAGGGCATTTTTTGCAAATGCCACCGCATAGCAGTTTTTCTGAAACATCTTCATCGAAATCAGGAATGATGGATCAAGCATTTAGGGCAATAAGTTCTGGATACGATGCTTGTCGCTCAGGAGGTTCTTCTACCAAGATCGCATTGGGAATAGTTGAAGACATAGCCACGCTCATCCCTGGTGGAGAGATTATAAAACCTATCAAAAAAGTGATAACTACAGCGAGTAAAGCGGCTAAAGCGGTTAATCGCGTTCAAGCGAATAGTAAAAAGCCGGTAACACCAAAACCAGTAGCGTCGAAGCCGGTAGCGTCAAGTTCTTTCAGTAAGAAAGTTGGTCAAAGCAGCGGAGAAACGGGAAATAACCCTTCCATACTCCAGAAAAGTACCACCCAAAAAAATGAACCAATAAAAACAGGAATTCGAAAATCTCCAGTAACTCCAGCAGAAAAAGCTGTAGCATATGAGAATATCAAATCACAGCTTAATAGATTGTTTGGTTCTCAGAAAAAAATTGAAGGCAAATGGTATTGGGTTAATGAAAAAGGAAATCCTATAAATATTGATAGGCTTCATTATGATCATTATCATGTACTTGATAAAAAAAATATTGGTAAAGTCATAAAAGATGTTTACATAAATTGGGAAGTGAAATGAAAATTGAAGAAACTTGCTTTTTAAATGAAATCCCTGTAGATAATGCTACAAAAAATGTGTATAAATTAGAGGATAGTAACAAGGTTGTGACAATGTTTGGATGGGAACCTTGGGGTACATTGTCTCCAGAAGATCATTGTTGTAATAAAATGTTTGATTATCTTAGAAAAAAAGAATCATGGATGCAATATATTCCATATGACAAAACTTACGCATTACCTTATCGCGACCTTTTTTCCGAAAAACAATTACTAAAAATATGGAAATATAGTGAAGAAATGCAAAAAATGAATTTTTGTCCATTTTGTGGAACGTGTTTAGATAATGAAGAAATATCAGCGCTGAGAGTAAAAGAAATGAATAAATATTATGAAAATCATAAAAAGGAAAATGAGTCTTGGATAGATTTTTGGAGCAGATTCCGACACACGCAGGAAGGGAAATCTTTTTTTTCCGATAAATGGAGAAGGTTATTATGAATTGTTGTGATTTATTAACTATTTTTACTAACGGAGATACAGTATTAAATGGGGCTGTAAATTTAATTTACTTTTCGAATGTGAGATTGTATGCTTTATTAGATAATCATGTATTTCATGATGACAATTTTGAACCAATAGATTATTGTCCATTTTGTGGATTTAAGTTTCCTAGGCGATTAGACGAAGAACTCACAAAAATCTTGCAAACGGAATATGGACTTGAATCCTGGAAAGATTACAAAAAAGCTCCGGAAGAATTTCACAGCGATAAATGGTGGAAGGAAAGAGATTATGACTATATAGAAAAATAAAATGAAATAGAGATACATCGCTTAGGTAATAACGAAAACCTAGGCGATATTTTTTTATGGATGTGAAATAGGCACGTTCAAGCGACTAGTAAAAAATCGGCAGCGCCGAAACCGGTAGCGCCGAAACCGGAGAGAGCAATGCCAAAGTATGGAGAAGGTAAATTTTGGGATAATTTAAAAACTAAAAAAGAAGTTCCTTCGTTAATAAGTTACATTAGAAAGTCTACAGCTAAAGGAGAAATTAGAACAGATGGTAAATATTATTATCAGTTTGATAAATTTCATCAAGAACATAAGGTTCATTTACATAAATACAAACGCGAAGGAAAGAACGCTAGGTTAATTGACGAAGTGGATCCACGCGATGGAAGTAGTATTAAAGATATATTTAAAAAGGAAGGAAGTAGTCCCGAGCCTTGGTTTTAATGTTAAAAATAGAAATGAGAAAATGAGAGAAATGGTCTTGATATTGGCAAAAGTTTTAAATACTAGATAGAAAAAGTATGGACATCCAAACTACGTGTTGTGAAGATTTTGTGAAATGTCTAGAAAATGACAAC
>JAITNS010000091.1 GCA_031290315.1 Puniceicoccales bacterium | reverse complement strand
AACCCGTGACATCGCAATACCTAGCCGACAAATCGATGTACCATTATTCGCCGTACGCATCTCCGGATCACGCGTCAAATTTCCCAACAGAATAACTTTATTGAAAGAAGCCATTATTTGTTTTCAATAAATACACGATTAACCGTCGCATCAAGACTAAATTTGGAACGAATGAACTCCGGTGCACTCGTCGGCGCTTGAAATGCAACTTGTAAATATAATCCCGTTGGAAATTTGCGATCCGTTACCCGCCGAAATTTCATCTGGCCTTTGTTGATAACCCCATTAATTATCGCTCCAGTTTCCTCTAATTTCGACTTAATCGCCTCAATTAAATGCTCGATCGAATCTTGATAATTCCTCGTGTCGAGAATCATAGTTGCTCGGTAAGATTTCGTTTGCATATACTCCTATTGACTATATTCATGGCACTCAAAATACCTTTGTCAAGCAGTAGTTGCAAATCATTACAGATATTTGGCATCTTTTTTGCCAAAATCTCCCCCTCTCCCTCATCAAATCGACTCAATACATGATCCGTAAGCCCCATCTCAGGATATTTTTTTTGCCCAATCCCTACGCGAAATCGTATAAACCCAGGACCTATCTTTTCTAAAATATCTTTAACACCATTATGTCCAGCCGTTCCCTGACGCTCCGTAATCTTCACATTACCTAACTCAAGCGTAATATCGTCACAAATAATAATTACCTCTTGACTCAAAATTTTATAAAAAGAACAGACTTTAGCAACCGGACCTCCCGATTGATTCACGTAACCACTCGATTTAATAAGCAATAGGGAACCATCAAGTTGCGGAATTTTCATCAAAAAAACAGACATCCCTTTCTCCCGCTTCCATATTTCGTAGCCAAGGGCCTTGGCAAAGGAATCAATAACTATAAATCCCATATTATGGCGTGTATGCTCATATAACACACCGTAGTTGCCAAGCCCAACGACCACTTTAAAAAACATGTTTTAGAGATTTATTTTCCAGTATTAGTTTCACTATTTTTAGCTTCATTATCCGTTTCAGCTTCTTCACCAACACAGGCAATTACAACACTCTGAGGATCGCCCACATACTCAATGCCTTCGAATTGGGGAAGATCTTTGAGATGGATATTTTGCCCCGCATGAAGGTCGGTAACGTCGATCTCTACCACTTCAATTAAATACTTCGGAAGACAACGTACAGCCACTTTATGGCGAACGACCTCAATCATCGCTTTCTCATTTTTTACCCCGTAAGCCTCGCCTTTAACGTGAACAGGTACCGTCGTCGTGAATTTTTCACCTTCCGATATTTCTTGAAAGTCGACATGCATAAAGCAATCGTTAATCGTGTTGCGTTGAATTTCCGTAATGATAGTTAGGACCGATTTTTGATCGCTTGCCAACTCAACGGTAGCTGCCGCATCACCTTTTTGACGCATAAGCATCCGAAATTCAACATCGTCAACACTCACCGGAAAGGACCCAGATTTGCCGTAAATAACGGACGGAATGCGCCCCAATTTGCGTAGCCGAGATGCCGGATGCCGCCCTCTCTCTATACGGTCACTAAATGCAAGATGCAATCGTTTCATACTTTATCCACTAGCAAAACTTTACCCCAAAGCAATAAAATTTCTAAAAAATAAATTCCACCAAATCGATTGGCTACGATTTTGCACGAACCTTCGCTTCGCGACGTGCTACCATAGAAAATCCTAAGGTCCCCAAAAATAATGTGAGGGGTATAACTGCGATACCAAACGAGAATGCGACGTCTAAGGTAATACCCCCACAAGCATTGATGACTAATCCAATAACCCCATGTAACATATAGCCAAAAATCATAATAATCATATTGGCTACAGCCGTTGTAATACCGGCAACATGTTCACTAACATAGGTAGACGCTTGATAAATAGCTAATATCTGATACGCCGAACACACACCTACCATAATAAATCCTATAATGAGCGATACTTTAGTGGTTAACATCGAAATGATGAGCATCAAAAAAATACTAAACATTAAAATACCGGAAAATATAATCGTTCCCAAATAACTTTTGAAACGCTCTGCGACGAAATTGAGGACGGGCGATCCAAAACACATGCCGACAAAAATCATCGATGTGATAAAGCTCGCTTCGGCACTGTCGATATTGTGGACCTGGGTCAAGAATTTTGGGCCCCAAATATCAGCAAACCCTTCCAATGGCCCCACCATAAGCCCGGCCGAAAAACAAATAAGCATGACCTTTCCGTTTTTAAACACCGAATACATATCGGACCAGATACTTGACTTTTTTTCATTAGGGTCAGCAATCTCCACTTTTTTACTACTAGTTTCAGGGATAGCAATATGAGAGGCAATGGCGAGAAGTATGCCGCAAAAAGCGAGTATATAGACTACTATTTCGCCGGTCAATATTTTACACATATAGCGTACGGGGGTACCGCCATAGATAGCACCAAGGAGTCCGATCGTTACGGAAAAACTGAGCATTCTCGCAAAACGTTGCTCACCATAAGCCATTCGTATAATTTTAAATACTCCCAGGATAGCTGCCGAAGAACCAATACCGGTAATCGCTCGGCCAAGAATGGGCCATAGCCAATATTCCGCTAGCACAATCGGTAAAATTCCGAAAATAGATAATAATATGCAAATGGGAATTACTTTTCTTGGTCCATATCGGTCTAAAAGAATGCCGATGGGAATATGGACGAGCGAGTATCCAATATAATAGATGCCCGAAAATTGCCCAAATGTAGCCGCATCCATACCAAAACGCTTAATAATATCGTCGAGCATAATACTTGGCATAACCCTCAGGATATACTGATAGGCGTAAAAGAAAGAGGCGACAAGCCACATAATGCCCGCACTCTTACGGGAAATCAATTGTTTATTCATATATTTATCAAGAAATGAATGTATATTATGCGTCAAGAATAAATTTAATTTTTCAGAAAAATATTCAGGAAAGTTATTCTTATTTTCATTATAGATCAGTAAACGTTTTTCAGCTAATGCAAAAATTTGAAAACGGTTCATTTTAATGGCTTACGTAGAATAAGAAATTTAACTTATATATTTTAGAAATATTTTACTTGAAAATGATCCCACACTCATTAATATTAGAAACATAATGGGCAAAAAGGAAAGAGAATATGCTTTGTTTTGGTCAATCGCAATAGTATTGATGATGCTTGCGATATGTATATTATCATTACAATTAATCGAATTACATCAGGAACGGGACTTGAGGGAAGCAAAAACAGAACACCCAATTTCGGTAGCTGCTCCTAAAGTCGAAACGGAGAAAAAACTAGAAGTCGTAGAAGAAGCGGCCAGAAAACCGGCCGAGCTAACAGACCCTAAACCCGATCTACGGCCACATCCTATGCTCTCTAGAAGACTCCGTACCCCAGAAACAATTAAAGAATATAATCGTGTACTCTACGACGTCCCCCATGACGAACAATGCGGATTTTGGGCGGTAATCAGAGGATTAATGCCAAAAAATGAATTGATTCGCTTCGATGATGTCCTAGGGTTAAAGTACCGGTCAGTTGAGTACGCCGCAAAGTCAGAAGAAGAAGTATCACGCCAAGAAATTGGACGTTTGTTTAGTAAAAATGAACCCTTTCAGGCTTCCACATTGCTTTATATGACCCAAGCAATTGGACGTGATGTAATTGTATCAAATGCAGACGAAGGCGCCGGCTGCGATCTCTATACCCCCGAAGGAGAATTGTTCCATTATGATTCGATCGATGAAATTTATAAAGAAGCAGCAAATGAAAAAACGATCTGGTTGCACAAAATTAATAATAAGCATTGGGTAGTAGCACTCCACGAAGAAGAATCAGAGCAAAATAACGAAAAAGAAAGCCAACTAAAACAGCCTGAAGTATATTTTTTAGTAAATCCTTAAGTAATAAAAATATACGAAAAATAAGGGCTACTTGCCCTTATGATCCCCGCCAGGAAACATTGTTTCCTGGACCTTGGGACCGCCCTGGATCACGTGCAACGCACGTGTTCCAGGGCGAACCACAATGCCTGGCCACAAATATTAAGTTCAAAGAATATTATTTCTTGACTTATTTCTTGGTTCTGGATTAAATGCCGCTGAAATCTAATCTAAGGGCCACAATGATTTTTGATAAAATATTTTACATATCAGACAAATAGTTAATGACAGAGCTCTAATATTTACAACAAGAGGAAAATGAGAAATAAAAAAAAATGGTGGTGAGGGAGCGATTCGAACGCTCGAAGGGCAACGCCCGACAGATTTACAGTCTGCACCCTTTAGCCACTTGGATACCTCACCAACTTTTAATGACCCTATGAGCACTCATTGCTTTAGCAAGTATTTTTTTTTGAAAAATTTTCCCTCATTCTCCCTAAAATTAATCACCAAAAAATAATAATGCTTGACAACCCCCCTTTTATGTACTTCTAAATAAGGAAATTATTCCTATGATGTCCGGTGTATTTAAAGTATGTGGTATGTTTTTTCTAATATTTTTTCTATGTTTTTGTAAAACTGGGATCGTGGAAGCATTATCGATACCCGATCGCTTCCGCCCAGACAATAAATTACAAGAAGTAGGAAAAAATAAAGCGTATGCATCTACCCCTAAAAACGGCCCTAGCGAAGAACAGCAAGCAGGGGAGCGTTGTCTCCAGCTTATGAGAAATTTTAAATGCCAATATGATAGTGCTGAATATCGGCTTGCAAAAAGTCTATTGACTCAATATCCAAAATCGATAGAATTCAAGGATAATAAGGGACAGACTTTATTGATACATGCGATTTTACATGGGCGCATCGACCTTGTTGCCCTATTCCTATCATCCTTAGACTGCCCTCTTAATGCTCCAATTTATGATGGCAATACTCCCCTACTACTCGCAATAAAGAAAGGGTTTATAGATGCCGTTGTTTTGCTTTTAATTTACGGAGCCAATCCTTATATTTGCAATAATGATGGATTTAACGCCTTTCAACTAGCGTGTACGCTTAATAAGGCGGATATGATTGCCATTCTTTTTCATTCGAAAATTCGTACGATTCTTTTAAAAAATTTCCCCACTTACTCTAATCACTTGACAAAAGAGGATAAAATAAATATAGTAAAAAAAGAATAAGAAAGGAATAACTTATGGATTATAATAATACTTCAAACCCAGTTCTTAAGGAGACCGTTTTTAACGTGCAGGATGCAGAATCAATGCCGATGACTATTCAAGGCGTTATTCGGAAGTCATTTATTGCATTACTACTACTACTTGGGGGGGCGGCTTTTGCGTGGACGCGCTCCTATACATCACCCGAAGATATTACGAGTAAAATCGCTCTATTTTCAATCCTTACGCTCGTCCTGTATTTTATCACAATTTTCAATTTTAATATCGCGCGCTTTACGGTACCACTTTATGCCATTGGCGAAGGATTTATTGTTGGTAGTGTATCATGGATGGCACAGAAATATTATCCGGGTATTGTGGTACAGGCAGTGACGGGTACTTTTGGTGTTTTTCTAGCGATGTTATTGATTTACAAAGCAGGACTGATTCGTGTAAATGAGAAATTTACAACAGTACTATGTGTTGCAACGGCAGGCGTCTGTTTTATTTATCTCGCCAATTGGATCTTGACCCTCTTTGGTTCATCTGGATTGTCGATTATCCATAGTTCTTCTAATATAGGGATTGGTTTTAGTGTTGTTGTTTGCATTATCGCTGCCCTTAATTTACTATTGGATTTTGAATTTGTCGTTCACCAGAGCCGTACGGGTGCTCCCAAAAAATTGGAATGGATCGCAACACTCGGTTTGCTCGTAACATTGATATGGGTGTATTTCGAAATTTTGCGTTTACTCATGAAGTTAAGCGGCAGACGTAATTGAGCTGTTTTATGCGTATCCTAATCGTTAAGCCCTCATCGCTCGGTGATATTATTCACGCAATGGTGGTAGTGAGTGCGCTGAAATTACAATACCCGGATTATATTATCGATTGGGTTGTCGGTGATCGATTTTTTGATATCGTTCATCAATCGAAAATCGCATCGCGTGTGATTATCTACGAGCGTCATGGGAGATTATTGTCTATCTTCCGTTTAATTTCTGAGATTCGGCAAGAAACCTATGACTATGTATTCGATATGCAGGGTCTAGCGCGTAGTGGATTGATGACATTTTTTGCGAAATCTTCCCATAAGATCGGTCGTAAAGATTCCCGCGAATGCGCACGACTTGCCTATTCTAAAACCGTCACTTATCCGGGATTAGTACACGCCGTTGATATTTTAAAAGAATTTTTAAGTATTATCGGGGGTAGTACGGAGATTTCCGGCCTTGTTAAAGAACTTGAAAATATTCATTCTCCTCTATTGGAAAAATTTTTAGAAATAGAAATTATTCCCAATAGATTAGTTTGTGTGTTTTCCGAGAGTCAACGTCCTGAAAAAGAGTGGTCATTTTTTATGCCCATGATTCAAAATTTTTTAGAACAAACTGAACAAACAGCTGTCGTTTTGTTAGGAAATAAAGCGTTTATTAATAACGATATTAAGTCGCCTTTATTTTTTGATTTGCGAGAAAAAACGTCGCTTGGCGATATTGCATTTTTGATAAAATATGCGCAATTAGTAATTGCGAATGACAGTGGGCCTTTACATATCTCCGCAGCACTGGGTCGTCCTACTTTTGGTTTATTTACAACGACAGATCCTTCTCGGTTCGGTCCATATCCTCCGAATCGAAACACAAATATGGCGCTTAGATTAAATAATGTTGAATCAGAAGTAGATATGGTTGTACAAACGGCCATCGAAATGCTTGAAAATGGTATATGTTGATTGTTTCGAAACTTAAATTTGTCTTGAAAACATGGCCCTAAATTATTTTCCTAAGTAGAGGAATTTTATGGAATACGAAGCAGTTATTGGGTTAGAGGTACATGTACAAGTTAAAACGGCCTCAAAATTATTTGCGCGTTCGGGTTATACTTATGGGGCAAGTGTCAATACATTAACAGATTCCGTTGTTTTAGGGCTACCGGGAGCGCTACCGGTTTTAAACCGAGAAGCGGTACGCCAAGCTATACGCGCTGGACTCATTTTTGGGTCAACGATCCCTGAGGTGACTCGTTGGGATCGAAAAAATTATTTCTATCCCGATAATCCTAAAAATTATCAAATTTCGCAGCTCGATAATCCTATTTGTAAAGGAGGTTATGTGGAGATCGAGTTACCGGGTTCATCGCGGAATATTATGGGAGAGCATAAAAAAATCGCATTAGATCGGATGCAACTGGAAGAGGATGTTGGTAAACTGACCCATGAAGGTGATTTAAGTTTCATTGATTTCAATCGAGCGGGGGTACCGCTTTTAGAGATTGTTTCCCTACCCGATCTACGCTCCGAAGAAGAAGCATTTTCCTATCTCACTTCCCTACGTATGCATTTATCCTATGGGGGAATTTCCGATTGTGATATGGAAAAAGGTCAATTACGTTGTGATGCCAATGTTAGTATTCGCCCTAAAGGAGAGTTGAAATTAGGAACTAAGGTGGAATTAAAAAATTTGAATTCGATTTCTGGGGTAAAAAATGGAATTGCCTATGAGATTCTTCGGCAAAAGAAAGTTTTAGAAGAAGGTGGGCATATCAAACAGGAGACACGGAAATGGAATGCGGAAGATAGTATTTCGACGTCGATGCGTTCGAAGGAGACTGTTGATGATTATCGTTATTTTCCTGACCCGGATTTAGTACCTTTAAAGATTGAGCGTTCTTTAGTTGACGAGCTCTTGCGGTCACTACCCGAGCTACCTTTTTCCAAGCAAGAACGTTTTTTTCTGGATTACGATCTTCCCTACAACATTACATCGGTACTTTATCCCCATTCTGATTTGTGTAATTTTTTTGAAGAGACGGTTCGGTTATATGCTCAGCCCAAGGTGATTGCCAATTTTATTACCAATGATTTACTTCGAGAGCTTTCCGAGGCACATTTAGCGATTGTCAAGGAGAATTTCAAGATACGGCCTCATCAGTTAGCGGAATTAGTACGTTTAATTGATGAAGGAAATATTTCCAAACAGACCGCGCAAGACATATTTATTGAAATGTTTCGCACGGGTCGTGATGGGAAAGTGATTATTGAGGAGAAGGATTTAGGGCAAAATTCAAATGAACAGGAGCTAGTAAATTTTTGTAAAGCGGCCATTGAAAATAATCCGAAAGCTGTTACGGAGTATCATTCTGGGAAGGTAACGGCGATCAACGCTTTAAAGGGAAATATTATGAAAATCACGGCAGGGCAAGCCAACCCGGTATTGATTGATAAAATTTTACATCAATTACTCGACTCATGAATTTAATTGATACACATTGTCATCTTGATTATTTCAAAGAAAATTTTGGAGTTATTTTGGAGCGAGCAAAAGATGCTCTTATCGAAGCAATGATTTCTTGTGGTACGGAGGCAGCTGATTGGGGTTTGATTTACCAATTAGCCAATCTATACCCGCAGATACATTACACAGTTGGTATTCATCCGACTAATGTTCATGAAAATTGGGAGCGCGATTTAGAGCTTTTAGAATCATTTTTTCGAAAAAATTTAATACCTGTTGCGATTGGAGAGATTGGATTGGATTATCATTTTCTCGAAGGAAATGTTGAGGAAATTGTAAAACTTCAGAAAGAGATTTTTCGTCAGCAATTATTGATAGCGCGTCAGAAGGAGTGTCCCATTATTATACATTCGCGGGATGCGTTTGAAGATTGTAAACAGATTATTGAGCAATCGGGATGCGATTGGAATAAAATTGTTATTCATTGTTTTTCTGAGGGCATTGATGTGATAAAGGATGTAAAGATTCGTGGTGGGCGAGCATCCTTTACGGGGATTGTGACATATAAAAACGCAGAGAATATCCGTGGAGCGTTAATGGCGCAAGGGGTTGATGGTCTAATGATAGAGACTGATTGTCCTTATTTATCGCCGGTACCTTTTCGGTCAAAGCAAAATGAGCCCGCGTATTTACGCGCGACGGCTTCTTATATCGCAAATTTACTGGGCATGGCGGAAATGGAATTATGCGCTTTGACCACTCAAAATGCGAAACAATTTTTCCATATTGCATAGGAGTTGCGAACCCCTTAGGTTAGTTTTTATGGGGCTCTGCCCCATACCCCGCCAGAGGATAGTATCCCCTGGCCCTCCTTTATGGCCCTAGATTGGTGCCGTTGGCACCTAAAATCTAGGGCCAAGAAATTCTAAGGTGACAAGGTCCAGGAAAACAATAAGCCTTTGAGTTTCCCCAGGGGAAATATCCCCTGGGGACTTCCTTTCGGCCAAAGATATGCCATTGGCATCTTTGGCCGGAAACCAGGTCAAGGAGTCCATGACTCCTTGCGGGGTATGGGGCAGAGCCCCATAATTTCAAAATCCAGGAAACATTGTTTCCTGGCGGGGATTATAAAGGCGAGGAGCCCTTATTTATTTATAATTCTACTTGAGAGGATTGGGCTGATTTCATCGCCTTACATCGCCATGTCTTAGAACGCAACCGTAAAGAATCCGATAAAATACGTGCACAAGAATCAAGCGCAAAAAATTGCCAACAAAGCAACGCTCCACCCCATCGCAGACAGTATACTAAAATATAAATCGGTGTAAACGCCGCTAACCAAAAGCAAGATACATTAGAAATTACTGTAAACCGTACATCTCCCCCCGAAATTAAAATATTTTGCAACATCCAACGAAATGATTCCGCAATTAACGCGACCCATGCCCCAAAAAATACCCACCGAAATCGCACCGTCACCGTAGCATCGGAAAATAAATGGATCACCCACCGTGGTTCAATGATCATGAAGATCGCCGTTACACCCGCAAAAATAAGTAACAGCTTAACTACCGCATATGCCACATTAAAAATCGGTTGCATCCGATTACTCCCAATATAATTCGAACAAGTGGTACATAAACCTTTCCCTAATCCGTCAACAAAAAACCAAAAAAAGAGATATATAGAATTGGCAATCGTAAAAGCTAATAAATCCTCCTCCGTACATACTTTCGCAATAATTTGATAGACAATCGCAAAACCCCCAGAATTTAAAATCGAATTAATAGCATTCGGTATCCCGAGAGGAAGACATTTTTTCATCAATTTAACGGAAAGCTCTGGGCGATGAGTATGATAGCGTTGGCGATAGGATTGTTGCAAAAAACTAGCTAAAAAAATTAAAAAAGCAATTACCTGTGCAATCCCAGTCGCATAGGCCGCTCCACGCGCTCCCATCCCATCACAATGCCCTAATCCAATCACCCGTAAGCATTTAAGAATGGGCTCAACACAAATCTCCGGAATCCCTAACACTTGACATGCCCCAACAACTCCTTCAGTTCCCTCCCCCCATCCAAAAATAAGAAATAATCCCAATATAATATTAATCATATTGGATAATAAGACGACAATAGGTACAATCCGTGTACGCCCAATCCCTAAAAAAAATGACCCAATCGCTCCAAATCCCGCTAAATTAAACGGTAAAAAAAGAAGCATAATCGCTAAATAAGGAGCACCAATATCTTCGATAGTATCGGCGAGAAATAGCTTAGCATGTAGGGCGCAAGGGATTAGGACGAGATAGTAGGCAAAGGCGATAAAGATTGCTTGCCAGGTAACTTTCCCGATTTGGCGATAATTATGAGCACCATTAAATTGACCAATAAATACTCCCGTCATGATCATAAACGCCATCATCGCCCTAGTATTCGCCCAGTAAAATGGGTGAGCCCCCGAAGCCGCTACAAATGCCGCCGCCGAATATTTCGATAAAATAATACGGTCCACTAATGTCATGAAATAATTAGACATAGCAGCTAAGATCATGGGCCAAGAAACAATCCAGATCTCGCGCAAATCTCCAGGCTTATAACGAAATTTATCGGGAGTCGAGTTCATTGGCATCTTTAGGATATAAAGATTAAAGACTTTTTTCAACTCAATTTTATTGCAGAATGCCTGCAATCACTCAATGATAGAAAACATATGAATAGCAAAGTACCTAGCCGTTGGCAATTAAATAGTGAAGTAAAACATTTTAGTTGCCCAATTTTCAATATCTATGAGCGGAAATATAAACACCCAATTGATCATCGTTGTGGAAATTTTTATATTTTAAAAACAGTTGATTGGGTACAAGTAATAGCGCTTACCTTAAGCGGGAAATTGATAATGGTGGAACAATTTCGATTCGGAACAGAAATGTTATCGCTCGAAACCCCAGGAGGATTAATGGAAAAAGGAGAAAATGCGGTCGTCGCAGGAATTCGAGAACTAAAAGAAGAAACAGGTTATGCAGGACGCGAAGGACGTTGCATTGGAGTGATGTATCCAAATCCGGCATTACAAAATAATCGTTTGCATATTATTATGGTAGAAGGATGCGAAAAAATTGAAGAGCAAGATTTAGATGAAAATGAGGAAATTCGTTGCCTAGAATTAAATTTTGAAGAATGTTTGGAAAAAATAAAAAAAGGGGAGATTATGCATGGGCTGGCAATTGCAGCTCTTTTTAGTTACCAATTAATAAGGGCTCCTCGCCCTTATGATCCTCGCCAGGAACATTGTTTCCTGGACCTTGAGACCGCCCTGGACCACGTACAATGTACGTGTTTCCAGGGCAAACACAATTCCTGGCTGCAAATAATAAGTTCACAGAATAATATTCTTTGAACAATTTCTTGGCCCTAGATTAGATGCCGTTGGCATCTAATTTAAGGCCACAAAGGAGGCCCAGGGGATCCATCCCCTGGCAGGGTTTGGGGCAGCTCCCCATATCTCAAAGTAAGGGCTCCTCGCCCTTAAGATCCTCGCCTTGAAACATTGTGTCCTGGACCTTGGGACCGCACTGGATCACGTGCAATGCACGTGGTCCAGGGCGAACCACAATGCCCGGTCACAAATAATAAGTTCAAAGAATAATATTCTTTGAACAATTCCTTGGCCCTAGATTAGATGCCATTGGCATCTAATTTAGGGCCACAAAGGAGGTCCAGGGGATACTATCCCCTGGCGGGGTATGGGGCGAGGCCCCATATATCTATATCTAGGCAAGGCAAGGATAATTTTTAAAGCGATTATTTTCTAGAAACATGCCGGTAGGGGGTAACTCTGAGAAATTCACATGTTTAAATTCGGGAATAGATTTTTCTAAAAATCGCCAAATTGCTTCAATGGATTGAAATTCGGCAGCCTCTTTCGTACGCCCAGTATATATATCTCTAAGCATCGCAAGCCACTTCCACAGAGGTTTTGCTTCCGTCTTAGGAACAATCGCCCGATGGAAACGTTGTAATAAAAAATCTTTATTAATAAAATGGCCATCTTCTTCAAAAGTAGTAGAAAGCGGTAAAATGAGGTGACTATTTTGTGTTGTTTCATTTTTTTTACATGAAAATGTGATCGAATTTACTTTTGCAAAATTTTCTTTAGAAAATCCCATCGCTAAAATATCTTCATTGAGAATGATCAGTGTTTGAATTTGGCGATTAGCGATTAGGTCTTCGACTTCCGTAAAATCTTCGACGGTTTCTTTTTTAATAACTTGAGTCAAGAGTGCACCGCGAATATTCGTATTTTGATCACTTGAAATCAGCCAGCCATCTCCTTCCTGGCGATGATTTTTGACAAAAATTTTTGCCCCTAAAACATCCGCCAATAGGCGCGCTAACAACATATTTTCCAACGAAATACTTCCATCGCAAATCATAGTACAGCGGTGTTTAAATCCAATCTTACTTAATAAAAATATTATTGCTTCCCGTTCGCCTACTTTTTGGCCATGTAAAGTGAGATAGTCTACGCGATCTTTGTTATTATTTCTATGAATATCGCGGATACTATCGGGAATATAGTTGCCGATATTAGGATTTGGGCGTGGTTTAAGGTACATTATTTCATTACTTTGAACGAAAATTTTTATATTATTACCAGTACTACTTTCCGTTGAAATTCCATCAATTGCTTGTAATTGCCAAGGTGGTGGATATCCTAACGATTCTCCATCGATAATCGCATTAAAGGGACAAATTTCGATTGCATTCAGTAAATATTTACTTTCGCAGGATATGGTTGGATACAATTCTAAGCGGGATTGGCCATTATTTTTGAGTACGCTATGTAAAAAATCTTCCCCCAATTCTTCGCGGAAAAATGTAACACATAAACCACAATTAGTACATTTTTCACGATCTAATAAAAATCGTCCCGATAAGCGCGTAATAACCGAGTTTTGTCGTTTACCATCTTCTATAGCCCGAGTAAATCCAAACCCCGTCCTATTGTAAATCTTCCGCAACTCACAATTCCCAAATCGTTCACAAAAATTGCAGTCACAGGGATGGGAACGTAATAACAATTGGCCGGTCATTGTCCTAATTGCGTCGATGATATCCGAATGGGTACGTATTTTAAGTCCAGGCTGTGGCAGTAATACACATGCTAAAATTGGTACCCAATTAGTAGGCAAAGACTCATCAAATAATTCAATTACACATAATCCACAATGCCCCGATGGCGTAAGGTTTTTTTGAAAACACATTTGAGGAATTTTTATCCCATTATTGTCGCAAATTTCTAAAATCGTCTCCTTCTCCGTATACGGAATTTTTCGATCATCGATGATAATTATCTTTTCCTCAGCCACAAACAATAATTTAATCGATTCCTTTTCAACGTCAAGATATCGAATTAATTTTAGTGAATGAAAAAAAATAATAAAAAAGCTTGACATAAAGAAACTTACTTGCTATTACCGTTTTTGTATCAGCATAAAGGCGGAATTTAATATGGGTATAAGAATAGGAAGTTTTAATAATTTTACCTTGATGGGACCCGGAGATGGAAATCAAAACTCAGAAGAAGAGATGGAAAGGAAGAAAATTTTCCGAATTTTCCAAAAGAAGTGGGGTGATTATTCAACCTTAGGAGAAGTGAAAAAGGATAAGGAATTATTGGAAGTAGCTCAGGCCAAGAATAAAAGGGAAGGAAGATTTTTTAGTATATTCTCTCATAGAGTTGACTCCAAATTAAAAAAAATATCAGTGTTACTAAATAATGAATACTTTAAAAGTATAATGACGTTTGTTAAAAATTTTTTTTATAATACTATTTACGAGATTGATGTTGAAAAAAAAGAAAAAAACTTAAAGGAAAGGCTTGAAGCAATTTATGAAGATCACACTGACTATAATATCGAAGAAGAAGAATTTTATGGGAATATTCTTTTTTTAAAGCAAGTTCGTCATTTAATTAGCGAAAAACTAGAATTAGAGGAACTGAAGAAGCTCTGGGAAAGTGTTAATAGTATACTGGAAGGAACGTCTTTCTGGAAAAGCGAGGTTTAATAATGGGGATTGCTAAATGGTTTTTGTTGTTTGTGGGATTTATTTTGCAATTTTATACCATTGATATTTATGTGTGCAACAGTAAACATGGAAGTTTTATTTTAACTATTACTAATACAAATAAACAAGAGAAACGCAAAAGAAAAGTTTTAATAGTTGACTGTGGTATGGGAAAAGATGCGAGTATAAACGATATTAAAAGACTATTGAAAGAGCAAATATTATGTGGACAAAATGTAGAAATAAATGCAGAAATTGCACTATGCTTAACACGCTCTCACAATAATCATTTCTTTATGATAATCATTTATGTTTATTAGAAGAACCGATTAAGTTTATATTTGCAGGAGTAGGCGGAGGACTTCCGGTATCTACAGAAATTACAGAATTTTTTCCATTTTGGCCATAGTCTTTTAGATTTAGAAGATTTAATAAAGAAAGAAAAAAAAAGAAAATACGCTTCAATCTGCTTCAATCGGACTGCAACAAAGAGTAAAAGTAAAAAATATTCAACTAATCTTTATCTTTTTCCTTATTATCTACAGCTTCCACTTCTATACCCACAAGCATCTGCTCCCAATTTAACTTTGTCAATTTCTCTAAACGCTTAATTAATCCCATGAGCGTCGCCATTAAAACAATTGGACAAGGTAAAATAATAACCGGATAACTCCAAAATGTCATGCGAGCTAATTCTTTATTAAATTCAACTGTCCCCGTTTCACTGTGAATAAAATAACACGCCAAAATATAGTTCAAGACTGCACTCAATAAAAATGATAACGAAAATTTTAATGTACTCGAGGATAATAATTTATGAAACATAGCTTGATCACTTGCACTTTGAAGATGCTCATTAATTAACCCAACATTCATAATCGTATCGTTAAATAAAAGTGTCTTAATGAGAGGGTAACGCGTAAATGCAGAAATAAAAACAATAATCCCTAATAGGGACGGAACTAAAGCTTCTTTAATCGCAATATATTCCTTAGGCAGTCGTAATAATCCAATTACACCCGTCAGTAAAATACTCCCAAAACCAATAATCGAAAAAATATTACATTTCTTAGATCTTATAAAATCTAAAATTCCATAGCCCAAAGGAAACATCAAGGCAATCACTAACGCTACAATCGGCGTAATCTTCAGCCAATCATCCGCCTTTGACATGACGATGGATGGAAAAATAATATTAAAACCTAAATTTAAAAACGGATTTTCACGCTTCTTAGGTTTTTTATTCTGACTTTTCAATTCGGTATTCATTACATGCTTTTTCTTTCTGAGTTAGAACACAATTAGCGTATCGACGCATACTCTTTTGCTGACGAATATGGCGCATAACACCGTATATAATGTATGATAAAAATACAATCGCACAAGAAAACTCATGAAACCAACTGATCGTCGCCAATACTCCAATAATCACCACAAAAGAACTTAAACGCGTACGCGTATTCCAATTAATCTTTTTAAAACTTGGGAAACGAATATTACTAACCATCAAATAGGCAATGAATAACATTACGGGCGGTATCAAAATCGCAAATGCATTCAAATCATAGCTATTGATAATCAACACAAATGAGGCAACAACTCCCGCTGCCGCCGGTACCGGTAGTCCTAGAAAATCGTAACTCGGATAGGAATCATCCTTGGGAAGAAGTGGACTCGTAATGACATTGAAGCGCGCTAAACGAATGCCCGCACAAAGTAAATAAATAAAGCCAAAGAGCCACCCTACTTGTCGGAAAAAAGAGAACTCACCCGTTGGCGATAAAATGAGTAAAAAAACCATTAATGCAGGGGCTACGCCGAAGGAAACCATATCGCAAATGGAATCAAATTCCATGCCAAAAAGCGATTCTTTTTTTTTCAAACGGGCAACGCGTCCGTCTAACATATCGGATAGTCCAGCAATGAAAATGAGCCAAACGGCTTGTTGATAATATCGGTGAATAGTGAATTCGTCCTGTACTGAATAACGCGCTTGAATACAACGAATAATCGATAAAAAGCCGCAGAATAAATTTGCCGCCGTAAACAAATTGGGCAACAAATAAATTCGACTTGCATCGGATACGCTGGCATATTTTTTCGTCAATGACATTATTTCTAGCATCATAGGGAGTCTCTAAAGACTGCAAGCTTTTCATATTGCTCTTTCGAAAATAAAGTTAAATTATAGGAGTAAATGCCGGCTATCACTTTACCAGAAGGAATTTTAAAAGAACGTTGCGATAAGGTACTATCCCAACTCTTACTACTTCCACGCGCCCATATTCGTACGATCTACGAAGCGCATCCCTTTGAATGTAATGGTAAAAAAATTCATCTGCACGATAGAGTGTCTACGGGCGATGCGGTTACCTTCGAAATAGTCGATCGCCCCCTCAAAAAAACTCCCAAATGTAATTCCCCCTTAGACATTATCTTTGAAGATGATGATATTATTATAATTCATAAACCAGCAGGTATCACAGTCCATCCGGCTCCCGGACTCCAGGAAAAAACACTGATAGAATATATTTGTAAATATTGTATTCGTTTGAAAGAAGTGGAGCGCTCTGGGATTGTCCATCGTTTGGACAAAGATACGACGGGGGTTATGGTTTTTGCGAAATCGAATCATGCATTTTGGCACCTATCTAATGCCTTTGCCAACCACTCGATCGATAAGCGCTACACCTGTATTGTCCAAGGGAATCCGCCTCTCAATACGGGGAAAATTGAGATACCGATCGCCCGTCAAACAAATGATAAATTTAAGATGATTGCTTGTCTTAGCGGAAAATATGCGAAGACAACTTGGATTGTTCATGAACGTTTTCAAAATTTTGCTTGGCTCGACGTAAAAATTTATACCGGTCGGACACATCAAATTCGTGTGCATATGAATCACATAGGACATCCCATCGCAGGCGATATACTCTACGGTTATAAGGGCGACAATATTTTTCCACGGGTCATGTTACATGCGGAAATGATTAGTTTTATTCATCCGCAAACGGAAAAGCAATTGACCTTTACCGCTCCCCTCCCCCAAGATTTTTCCGAAGTCTTAGATAGTTTACGTTCCATAAAAATATAATAAAAACATGGAAGCTCGCGCACAATTTATTCTCGAAACATTAGCAGTAATTTATCCGAATATTAGTATTCCATTGGGACACACATCGCCTTTTTCACTTTTGGTTGCGGTTATTTTATCGGCACAATGCACCGATGAACGCGTAAATAAAGTTACACCCCTATTATTTTCAGAGGCACCGGATCTCCCATCTATGATGCAATTACCCATCGAAACAATCGAAAATATTATTCATCCTTGTGGACTATTTCGCAGTAAAGCGCGTTCGATTAAAGGTTGTGCCCAAATTATTACCGAGTCTTACAATGGGAAAGTTCCTGAGACTTTTGAAGAATTGGAAAAATTACCAGGTGTTGGGCATAAGACAGCGAGCGTTATTATTTCACAATGTTTTAACGGTTACGCATTTCCAGTCGATACGCATATTCGCCGTTTGGCAAATCGTTGGGGATTAGCGCATTCGCAAAACGTATCGATAGTGGAAAATAATTTAAAGCAACTTTTCCCAAAGGAAGAATGGCACGATCTCCATATTCGCATGATAAAATTCGGCCGAGAATATTGTCCGGCAAGAAATCACCAAATTACGAATTGTCCAATTTGTAAAAATATCAATCATTAAAAATCGACGTAAACTAAATTATCGGTGAGCGATTTATCTAAGGAATTTTCATCGAAAAGGATTGCTGGGATAATTTGCTTGACTGCTACCCTTTTAATTGTCAATCGCGAAGTTATCGAATGAATTACATCTTTAATTTCAATGCTCTTCATCAACCATATATTTTGAGTTTTTTTAAAGTTGAGTAGCTTGAATGTGCGTATTAATTTTTCATTTTTATCGAAATGTTCCACTTGTAAAATAACTTCAAATTTAGGATCATAGGCAATGTCAACTCTCTCCCCTGTAGATTCTTTAAAACGAATAATATGCGTATCGCGTCCTTCTACGCGGCGCGTCGTGCGATATTCGTAATTTTTATTTCCTAAAAAAGGCATTAAAATATCTGAAAAATTAAGAACATGTGCCGATTGTAAGGGAGCATCCAAGGTCATTTTTGTCGACTTATCGGAACAAAAAATTTGATCCTTTGTTTTCCCTAAACTTAAAAACGACCGATTGCCAAAATTAAATCGCAAATTTGCTCCATCGACATTTTGCGAAGCATAAAATTTTCCTTCCTGGCTCTCCGTCTTTTTATTGTTCGTTGTTTTCAAATCGAAAATAAAAGCACAATTTAAATAATTTGTATTTTTTAATTTTTGAACAACTTCCGTTAATTGGGTAGCTGTTAAAGGCGATAATTTTTTCTGTCGCGGGGATGGTCTCCCGTAACAAGTGACACTCCACACACACAGCAATAATGCTAAAATTTTACTTACTCTCACAGCTATAATAATAAATATTTTTTAAGAATTTTCGACTAATTCCTCATCGGAAAGAAATTTCTCCACATCTTTTACATTTTCTGCGGGTTCATTTTTTGTGACATTTGCATCGGAACTATCGGCAACATTTGTTTCTTCTATGGTTGGCGTTTCATTTGTTGCGGTTGTGACTTCAACGACAACGCGTTTCTGGAGGAGATTTTTTGGCTTATTTGTTTCTTCGAGAGCTAAATGAAGCATAGATAGAACAAAGGCGAGAACGAAAAAAGCAATTACACAATATTTCGTGATCTTCGCCAAAACATTGACCGCTTCGCCCCCTAGAACAGCCGCTGCTGCGCTACCACCCAAAGTAGCTCCCAGGCCCGTTTCTTCGCTGGGCCGTTGCATCAATATCAGTAAAATGGTAAACGCACATAACCCTAATAAAAACATTGTTAGACTAAATATAAAAAATGCACTCATAGCTTAACTTGTATATTATAGTGGATAAGATTGCAAAAAATGCAAGCAAAAGTTTTTTTATTTCGTTTATTTTCAATTTTTACTTAAAATAACAATTGAAATACTACAAAATGAAAAAATAATTATTATTTTTAAAAATAGGTCTTGAATTAATTCACATGTTTTTTAATATATAGGCCATGTCAGCAACATCACTGGGACCAGTAAATTTTTCACAAACTACAGTTGAAGCTAATAATCAAGTGAGAAATTCGAATAATGTTAGTCAAGAGGAAGATGATCTTCCTCCTTCGGGAAATTGTCAGCTGGGAGGGTCACCGCTTCATTTAGCTGATAGGATAACTCCTGACGATCAAAGAATAGAACAGCTGATGGCCCAATTTAGAGGAACACCGCTTCCACTTGCCGAACAAATAATGGCTGGTCTTGACCCCGAAATGATGAATGATTTACTAAATCAATGTAACAGAGGCGGCTTATCAATTAGCGATTTAGAAGCTGAAATAATGATTCTGGTGATCAAGAATGCTTTTGACAACAAATGCACTGAGCGTGAAATGCGAGCGCAATTGGCACAAATACAATTTCAAAATGGCATGAAAATCGCTGATATGATTAAGCAAAAAGGTGAATTGGCTTACAAAAGAGCCGTTACAGATGCGGTAACAAAATTAGCTGCATGTGTTGGATCAATAACTGCAGAGTACGGGGCAAAAAAACTGATGAACCGACCGCGAACGCGTACAGATGTAGATGTGAGCGGGAAGGGCACTACAACAAACGCCAAAGTGCCTCTCACAGATGTACAAAAACAAGCAATTCAAGCTGCAGCTACGCACGTTAGTAATCTAGTAAAAACGTCAATTGAAACAATAGGGAACCTTATGTGTGCGGCGGATGATAAGAAGATGTCTGAGCTGGAGGTCAAACAAAAAATTGCTGAAGTCCTGAATAAATTGGTAGATTCCATAGCCAGTGCCGTTGAATCTTCCATTCGTTCCCAAGAGCAAGCTATACAATTTGCATTAGGTGTGGTAGATAAAATTTTCAGCCTTGCCGCTAGTGCCTTTAGTTCAATTACCAATAATATAAGAGCATAGCTCATTTTGTTGCTTCATTTCTATCAACTTCCAGGAATGCACTAAATACGTGAAAATTAATAAAGCAGAAGAAAGAAGAGTTAAGGCAGTAATGGATTCGGAAGAAGCTCGCTTTCGAGATGTACGTTCCAATATTGCCGCTTACATTCAACGTGGTGATTTAGCTAGCATTCAAACAGCTTATAATATAAGTTATCCTGAATATAGTACGTTTGAGGATTTATTTGCAACGGAGTGGAAAGATTCGTTTTACAAGCCACTAGAAATAGCGGTTGAAAATCAACAACTTGCAATCGCTGACTGGCTTATCCAGAAATGGTATGCATCTTACGATATTTACGATGATGACTACTACTATTTTGGCAAACTCTCGAATAGGTATTGTCTTTTTTGGCGTGCTATTTATAAAGGAAACGCAAAGGTTTTTCGTTTCTATCTTA
>JAITNS010000078.1 GCA_031290315.1 Puniceicoccales bacterium | reverse complement strand
GAAACCGACCGCTTCTTTATTCAGTACAAGTTCTGCGAAAATAGCGATCCAAAGTAAAACGCTCGACCCTAGTAACATGCCTTTCAGAGAAGCAAGACTACTAAAAATATAATTGCCTTTTGAGAAATGGGCTAGAAAAATACTCCCTAAAATACCTAAAACCGCCCCACCAATTGTACAACGATCAGGGATCATCATTGTCGCAAAATCGATACCTGAAGCAATAATAAGTAGGCCAAGAAAAATCCCGTACACACAAAATTCGAAGGGATTCGATTTTTTCCATAGCAATAGAAATAAAATCGCCGTTAAAATTTCCAAAAAAATATACCGCAATTCTAATTTTCTCCCACAACAACGCGCTTTTCTGTGGAGCATAATCCAACTCACAATCGGAATGTTGAGGTAAAGGGGTATTAACTGACCACAATCGCAACGTGAGCGCGGAAAGATAGTTGAAATATTATTAGGAATACGCGTAATACATACACAGAAAAAACTCCCTAAACATGCACCAAAACAAAAAATTATTAGCCCGCATACTGGATAATGCCAAAATTCTAAAAATTTCATTTTAACGATTGATTAAGGATATACCTGTCATTTCGATAGGTTTTTTTAAATCCATTATATCCAACAAAGTTGGTGCTAGATCGCCTAACTTTCCTCCCGATTTTAATGAAAGAATATTTTGTTTTTCGCCATATAAAATGAGAGGGACTAAATTGGTAGTATGTTGCGTATGGGGCATTTGATTTTCCGGGTCCCACATTTGTTCGGAATTACCGTGGTCCGCCGTGATCAATGCCGTTGCACCCACTTTATCAATGGCAATCGCGACCTCGCTTAAACACTGGTCAACCACTTCTGCCGCCTTGATTGCTGCCGTAAAATTACCGGTATGCCCCACCATATCTGTGTTGGCAAAATTGACCACCACTAATCCATATTGTTTCGATAAAATAGCCTCAACCACTTTCTCTTTTACCGCATAAGCACTCATTTCGGGGCGTTGGTCATAAGTTTCGATATCTTTCGGACTGGGAATCAAAACACGTTCTTCTCCGGGGAAAGGATCTTCACGGTAGTCGTTAAAAAAGAAAGTGACGTGAGCATATTTTTCCGTTTCTGCGCAGCGAAGTTGTGTAATATTTAAGTCACTCAAATAACTTCCCAAAATATTTTTCATTTTTTTAGGGCGTTCGAAAATCACATTTTGGCACAATCCCTGTTCATATTCCGTCAGTGTCGTCCAAAATATATCGACTATTTTTTTTCTTTGAAATCTGTCGAAATTTTCATCGATAAATGCACGCGTAATTTCTCGGGGCCGATCTCCACGAAAATTAAAAAAGATTAGCGCATCGCCATCTTCGATCTTCCCTGAAAATTGTCCATTATCATCGACAATTTGCGTTGGCAATATAAATTCATCACCTTGGCGAACGTCGTCCACAGGGTGTTCATAGTAAGACCGGATTGCTTCGGTTGCGCTTTTTAATTTAAGATTTTCGCCCATACCGGTTAGGCAGTCATACGCTTTTTGGACACGTTCCCAACGATTATCGCGATCCATTGCCCAAAATCGTCCCATTACGGTTGCGACTCTCCCCACGCCGAGTGCACGACATTTTGCCTCAATCGCTTGCAAATAGCTCAAACCACTTCTGGGAGCCGTATCACGTCCATCTCCAAGAAAATGGATACAAACGGAAGTCAAGTTATTTTTTTTGCAAATTTCCAACAAACCGTACAAGTGACGTAAGACGGAATGCACTCCACCGTCCGAACATAAGCCAAGGAGGTGTAATTTTTTATTATTACCTTTGATCCGTTGAATAGTTTTGAGGATGATGGGATTATTTTCTGCTATTTTTTCCTCGAAAGCTTTATCAATGCGGACAATCTCTTGGTCGACGATTCGCCCCGCACCGATATTTTGATGCCCAACCTCACTATTCCCCATTACGCCGTCTGGTAATCCAACATCGCGCCCACAGGTTTTGATTTCCGTATGTAAACACGTTGTCAGCATATGGTCAAAAAAAGGTGTTTTAGCACTTTTGATTGCATCCCATTGTACCAATTCTGGATTTTTATTGATACCCCAACCATCACAAATTACTAATACAGATCTATTCATAGGAAATTAGTTTAGTCGAGAAAGAAAAATTTTCAATAAGCGATTTAGCAATTGAGTATTTTATCTATCTTCCCTTGTACACAAAATACGTAATTTTTCTTTTAATATTTCTATTCCTTTTTCTTCAGCACATGAAATCGATAAAATTTCTTCATTAACTGATTGCTTGAAATTTTTTAAATTTTCTTTTGCCAATAATAGATCGATTTTATTTGCGACAATTAAATATTTTTTTTGCAAAAGTTTATCATCATAAAATTTTAATTCTTCTAATAAGGATCGGTAATCATCGATTGGGTTACGCCCCTCTACACCCCCAATGTCAATCAAAAATAATAGCATTTTACAACGCTCGATATGTTTTAAAAACTTAATCCCAAGGCCATGATTTTCGTGCGCTCCAGAAATTAGTCCTGGGATATCAGCAATTGTTAATGTTTCGTAAGTATCAGGGTAATGGATGACGCCTACTTTAGGGTTAAGGGTAGTAAAGGGATAGGGGGCTTCTTTTTGCTGAGTATTGGTCAAGATATTTACGAGTGACGACTTTCCCGCATTCGGAAATCCTACTAATCCAATGTCCGCAATTGTCTTTAAGACGAAAGTAAATTCTCCCGATTCGCCAGATGTACCAAGTGTTATTTTTCTAGGAGCTTGATTTGTAGAACTTTTAAAATTAATATTTCCTCTGCCACCATTACCTCCTTTTAATAAAGTAATTTTTTCACCATCGTTGAGCATTTCTACGGCGATTGTATTTGTATCGTTATTAATAACGACAGTTCCTTCTGGTACTTTTAAGACGCAATTTGGACCATTTGCGCCATGACAATTAGAGCCACGGCCGTACTCGCCATTTTTTGCCGACGCGTGAGGTGCAAATTTATACTGCGTTAGATCGGCAACATTGCGGTCGCAAACCAAAACAATATCACCACCGTTACCTCCATCACCGCCATTTGGCCCCCCGTTAGGACGGTATTTTTCACGTAAAAAACTAAGACATCCTTTGCCACCATCGCCCGCTTTCAAAATTACTCTCGCTTCATCGACAAACATAACCCCAATTTATCTTTTCCAGAAATTTGTGAACGAAAAAAATTATTCTTTTTTTGTTTTGATTTTATGGGGCTTTGCCCTATACCCTGCAAGAAGTCATGGACTCCTTCGGCTAGCTTTTATGGGGCTTTGCCCCATACCCCACAAGGAGTCATGGACTCCTTGACCTTAATAATTTGCCAAAGCACATTGTGCTTTGGCAAATATATCAGGGTCCAGGGAACATTGTTCCCTGGCGAGGATTATAAGGGCGAGGAGCCCTTATAGTTTCCCGGGGCAAAGTCCTATAACTCCCGCCCCATATCTATTCCTTTACTTGAGTAAGGAAAGAAATGGAATTATAATCCTTAAGGACCTTTTTTATAATTTGTAAAAGTGTACCATTATTTAAATCTACTTGAACTGCTTTGCGCTTTGCAAGTGGAATATGTTTGACTTTTAAGTCATTTGGCATTTTAGAAAATTTTTTCAGCGATGTCACTTGCATGACTTTTACTTTATTTTTCGCTTTTGTCCCTACTGTCACCTTGCGAGCATTAAGATTCGTATGGGCAACTAATTGCCATGGATCATTCGGTAATGCCTTAGATACAGTTGACTGTTGAATTATTTTCTTTTTTTTAATATCTATTTCCTTTTCTTCAAAATCCTCCTCTAAGGATTCTTCCAAAGGCTCTTCTAAATCTATTTTTACTTTTTTTTCTTTCATGATTATTTCCTCACTTTTTCCATGACCCATATTGTTTCTCCGAAGAAGTCGCTTTGAGATCTTCTTCAGTAAACAATTCCGCCTCCGTACAAATCTCATCGATACGTTTTATCCACGCCTCAACAACATCAACAAAAATCGCTAAATCATCTTCAAATGAATCTGGATGTGATAACGGTAAAGAGAATTTTTGCTGTAAGACAAGCGTTTGTGTTTGCTTATCGATCGCAAATGTAGCCCCATTCGAAATCTTCCAAAAATAATTCGCCTCCAATAATATCTCTAATACAAGCTCTTTACCTGAAAACGGAACAACACTAATATAAGAATATATAATTAACGCTTCCTCCGTTTCACTGAGTTCCAAATTTAGTACAATCTTATCATCAAATAAAATTAAACAATGATTATTGGCATCTAAAGATAACGATGATAAATCTAGAACTTTTCCTAATCTCTTTAATAAGAGACTTACCTCCTCCTTATAACCCATATCCCCTCCCTTTGTTAAAAAAAATTTTATAAATAATATATTACAAAATCTATAAAATTAATTTTACATATTTTTGCAATAAAAAAAAGCATTAACGTAAAATTAATGCCACTTTTTTCAGAAAAATATAACTTTCTTTCTACCTAATTCGCAGAAAGCGTCAGCATCGGAACCGCTGCCATGGAATCACCCGATTGCAAATTAAATAAATAAGTTAAAAACATAAATGTCGATTTGGCATTCAAGTTATTATCGGTAATGTAAAACCATTTCCCTCGATAAAAGACGCTAACAAATGCACCAACAGGACGGTCCTTCCCTTCCGAATAATTGATCGCAATCCATTCTCCCGAAAGATTTTCACTCCAATCAAATATTTCGCCTGTTTCATCCTCTGTTTCTGTCACCAACCCCGCCTCAATATCTTTTTCTGGAACGCAAACCGCATGGGAAAGATAGAATAATACTTCCATCATCGAACGCGTACGTACACTCAAATTCGTATCACTCGCATCAAGGAAATTGGAATTGAAATGAAATTCGGAACGCCCCTTGTCAAGACCTAATAAGGACTTTAATTGTTGACTTTGCGAATCGGAGTTCGTAAATTTCAAAATAAGTTCCTTCGAATTTCCCGAAGAAAGACCAATAACTAAATGTTTTTGAGAATATAAAGTATCTAATATATCAATTGCTTCTGTAAATGACTCATAATTTGGCTTTCGCGTTGGCGTAGGGCCGGAAGCACTACTGGCGTTGTCGAGATGATTGATGCATTCAAGACATAAATTAAAAACTCGCTTCGTACTCCACCCAGCTTGCATTAACCCTAACACTACGGCTAACGGTATCGGCGAAACCATTCTGTGGGTAAATTTTTCTCCTTGAAGAGGTAAGTAAGTGATAGTCGGATTCTGGAAAATTTCATTATAACCCAAAATGCCTAACTCGTGCTTGCCTGCATTGCTTGCTAAACCAAATTTAGTACCACTTATCCCAAAACGTGTCGTAAATTTTCGATTCTCAGCAATCTGAGTAGGTTCGAGGAAATAGGGATTATCACGATATTTTAAACGTACAATATTTAACAACAACTGTTCATCTGCTGTTTTGGCTATGGCCGTATTATACTCATAATGGACTCGTTCTACGGTACGAGGACCTAATGAACTACACCCACTCATCAATAACGTTGCCGAAATGTAGAAAACCCTCACTTTTAAAATTTTAGTCATATTAATCTCAGTAAAAAACTAATGACAAGAAATTATATCATGTCAATTTCAAAAACCATCATTCTGATGTTGTTGCATATATATTAAATTAAACATACTCTGATAATGTTGCATCGCTATTTCTCGATTATCTTTGATATTCATCTCATCTAAAATCATTTCTATAATATGGTCATGGAAATTTTTTTTACTTTGATTTTCTAAGGCGGCTAATTTTTGCTCAAAGATAACAGGATCAATTGCTTCAGGTATTTCTCGTTTCTCTAGAAATATTATTTCTGCCTCCATTGCCCCCATAAAAGTGGGTGGCGAAACACATCCTGAGTGGAGAGTAAGTAATGTCTCTTTTTCTTCTTTGGAGATATTTCGATTATCCAGTTTCTCCGCATCAAATCCTGTAACCGTACCCTTATTATCGGTGACGATTTGGGAAAATGTTTCAGATGTTATACCAGATAGTTTGGTTAATTTTGTCTGAATCTCCTTTATTTGATTGGCAAATTGTTCCTCTCTTTTCCAAGTAAGGAAATCGCTTACCACTTCCTCGCGAACACTATCCAATGGAGGGCAAAGGGACGGTATCGTATCTTTGCATAACAAAATACATACATTGCCATTTTTCCCTACAATTGGATCCGAATAGTAGCGATCGGAATTCAATTTACTAGCTAAAGCCAAAGATTCTTGAGAAAAATGTTCATTTTCAGTAAATTTCCCCAATATTATAGCATCCAGAGAGCGAACTTGTAATTTTTTATCCCCAATAAATTGTTCCAATTCATCGGAATTGTGAGCAATATTTTTTTCATAAAGTTCATATATGAACTGATCGGCTGCTTCCATCGCTAAACGATCGGTCTTGTAATGCTTGTATTTCTCCTTAAGCGCTATTTTCAGTTCCTCAGATCCTTCCTCTAAATTTCTGAATTGCTTTTGATAAAGATTATAAACCTGGTTCAAATCTGCCTGGGATGGCTCCGGTACCTGTTCCGCAAATGATTTCTGTGGAAATTCAACGTAATTTAAAACTATTTGCTCACCAATCTTATATTTATCGCCATGATCTTGGAAGTATTGGTTAAGCTCTTCTTCCGCATATTGGATATCTTCCGGTAAAAGGGAGGCATCAAATTTCGCAGTCAAAAAAGAATATTTAGTTGATTCCTTTAGGATAGCCGATTTGGCATGTGTATCTAGGCAATAACCTTGCCCCATTAATAATTTTTCTATGATAGCGATTTTAAAATCATTGGCGATAGTTCGTTCGAAAATGCCTAATTGTTCCGGATCTTTAGCGAACTGCTCTAGGAGTTCATTATATTTATGGGCGTTAAATTGCCGATCCTCACCGGCAAAGAGCGGATATCGTTCAACGAAACGCTTCAGGACTGTTTCATTAGGTAAAGGAATAGAAAAATCATTTGCGAGTTTCAATACCGTCAATCGCGACAATAATGCATAACTTTCCAATCGCTCCATCCTGATAAAGATTTGCTGCAATTGCGCACTCAATTCTATCTCTTTCTGCAATTGTACGATATCTTTCTGAGAAGATAAATCACATCCAAAGAATTTTTTTAATTTCCCATGAGTATTACGCCCAATACCAGGAGATGACCCTACCGTGAAAACAAAGCTAATCGTGACAATGATTAATAGAATCGAAAATAACCACTTATGGTGCTTTTGTAAAACTTTTTGCAAAAAAGAAATCATAATACCTCCATTCCAAGTGATAGAATATTTAAAAGATTTTCAAGCCATTTATAATGGGGCAATAATTTTAGGAGGGGGCTATGGCATGTAGCGGAAAATGTGATAGGCTTTCTCCAATGGGGGATCGATATTTCTCCCATTTAAATCGATACTCTTCGTAATACCAATATCTAATGCATATAATTTTTGAGAAACACTAGAAATTTGATTTTTTGCTTTTACTTCCACTTTCCATTTCTCTTTTCCTAAACCAATTTCAATGGGAGCATTCAGGTCAGTCTTATTAGTTATGCGATTGATGAGCATAGGAGCCACCACAGATTCGTTGGGATCGGCGTCATCCGCTTCGCCATATAATTTTAAGCCGGTCAAAAATCCTTGCGTCACTACCCCAGTAACTAACGCAAAAATCGAAAGCCCTATTATCACCTCTATCAATAAATATCCCTTGCGATCACCTCTGTTCATCTAATAACCCCTTCTAATTTGATAAAATATATTTATTTTTTTTGTAATTACAAGTGCTATTATCGATCATATCGCAATCCATATACTTTTAATTGGGGAGCCATATTTTGTAATTCGGAGAATTGCGCTGTCGTCATACGCCATTGCCAATTACCACATTGAGTACCCGGTGTATTGAAGCGGGCTTCCGAACCTAATCCCAATAAATCTTGCACACAAATCATGCTGAGAAAACAAGGGGAACGATAAACTTCTGTTAAAAATTTCCACGATGTTTCGCAATCATCGATGCCAAAATAACACCGAATTTGATCTCTAATAGATTCATCAAGGGAATAATACCACCCCAATAAAGTATCATTATCATGCGTCCCAAGGTAAAGAACCGAAAAAGGATGGTGATAATGGGGAAGGTAAATATTTTTAGGATCCCGAGAAAATGCAAATTGCAAGACTTTCATGCCCGGGAAATGGAGCTGTTGCATTAATTGGGGGACAGAATCATCGAGCTCACCGAGATCTTCAGCAATAAAGGGTATATTTTCAAGGGAGCGAAATAATTTTACTCCAGGACCTTTTTCCCATTTTCCATTTTTAGCCGTTAGGGCGTCGCTCGGAACGCTCCAAAAGTTGTCGAAGCCACGAAAATGATCTAGACGAAGGACATCGAAGAGCCCTCGATTGCGCTGGATACGCCGACACCACCAATCATAATGATTACTTTCTAAAAAATCCCAGTCGTAGATAGGGTTTCCCCAGAGCTGGCCATTTTCTGAAAAATAGTCGGGAGGGACTCCAGCGATTCGAAGTGGTTTCAAATTTTTATCAAGTTGAAAATTTTTCGGCTCACTCCAGACATCCGCGCTATCATATCCCGGATACATCGGAATATCACCGATAATTTTTATGCCCTTCTCTGTCGCATATTGTTTCAATTTTCGCCATTGATTGTCTGCAAAATACTGTAAAATTTCATAGCTTTCCATATCATCGAGAACTGATTGGGGCAGATGAGTACTATCGATTGTTTCGTAATATCGATAGGCTTGTGGCCACTCAATCCAAGATTGTTCGTTAAAGTATTTTTTTAGTGCTGAAAATAATGCATATGACTTTAGCCAAGGAGTATGTTCGCGAAAATGGTTTAATTTTTGTCTTTCGGTTTTGGGAAAGACGTTTCGGATTTCCGGTAATAACTTTTGAAAAAAATAATAAATTTCGCCGAAAGGAACGCGTTGGACATCATTTGCTAAATTTTTTAAAGAATTATTAATCCCAAGCGCTTTCAGATCAATAAAATAAGGATTGAGGGCGAATGAAGATAACCCTTGGTAAGGCGAATCGCCATAGCTAGTCGGCGTCAGGGGACAGACTTGCCAAAATTTTATCCCCGCTTCCCATAGAAAATCAATAAATTGATAGGCACTTTCGTCAAAACATCCTATTCCTTGCCCACCAGGTAAACAAGAAATATGCATCACAATCCCTACCGCACGCTCTTTTGTCCAAACTATATTCACAATTTAAAGTATATGTAAAAAGTGATCGGATGCAAATAAAATCTCTCGCTCTAAAAAAATTCTATGTTTTTCAAAAACCTTTTGGCGTATGAAACGCAATAGTCGCTTTATACCAGTTACCGTTGCCTTTTGATCACAATTGACAATAAAATTGGCATGCACTGGCGATACCGTAGCGCCACCGATAGACATTGCTTTCAAACCAGCTTGCTCGATCAATACTCCCGCAAAATAATTTTCGGGATTTTTAAAAATACTCCCCGCATTCGCTTCCGAAGGCTGCTTTTCCCTTCGCCATTGGATTCGGGTTCGAATTTTTTCCAGTAAAACTTCCGGCGCTTCCTGTTGGGTAAAGGAAAATTGAGCACTCAAAATAATGCCTTCGCGAAATCCATGACGATAACTAAAATCAATTTCATCTTTTAAAATCGTTTTAATTTCTCCGGAAAAATCGAGAAACTTTATAGAAATTAAATGATCAAAAATAGACTGTTGATGGGCACCCGCATTCATATAAAGCGCACCACCTATGGTCCCGGGAATCGCCGTTAATGATTCACAACCTTGCAGTCCTAAAGTCGCCATACGTTTTGCAAATGCACCTAAAACGATCTGCGACGAAACTGTAATCTGAGAAGGAGTAATTTCTAAAATAGTTGGCATCTTTTTTAATGAAATATAAACACCTTTAAAATCATCTAAAAGTAAATTAGAGCTACGACCAATTACAATATGAGATATTGCGGCGCTTTGTAAGTATTGAATTAATGTTTGAAGTTCCGTCTCCGATTGTGGCTCAATCCATAAAGGTGCAATCGCATCAACCTGAAAAGTATTGCGATATTTTAAAAGAAAATTTTCCTGAAAAGCAATGGCGCAACTCGTAAGGATTTTCTTGAGATGCGCAACGCGTTGGGTAAACAGCCAGTCCTGCGCCTGCTGGTAAATATCGCCGGCACCAATAAAAAGAATGATATCAAAAATGTTACTTTCGGAAAATTCTTGGAAATTAAAATCTTTTAGCAAATTGCTATACTTTACCTTTGCTATCCCAGATAAATATTGCATAATCGATTGGGTGGTACCTTCCAATATAAATGTTTCGCCAGCCGAATATTCGGCGATCAATAAAGCATCCTTATCTTCAAAAATTTTAGCAAAATCTCGGGCATATTGTTTTGTGCGGGAATAGCGATGGGGTTGGAAAATAAATAAAATTTTTTTATCAGAATTCTCATGGCGAAATTTTTCAATATAATGGATAATTTCGGTTGGGTGATGGGCGTAATCTGCCCAAATTTCCATTACCTGATTCTCATAAATATAGCCTAGAAATTGATTGCGACGAAAAATCGGCGAGTAAGATACCTCCGGTAAAATGGTCGGCGAATCTAATTCCGCCAATAATATTTCTAGAATACTTTTTACAATGGCACCATTTTGTAAATGAAAATTTTCTTTTGCCTGAGACGAAAGTTTAGCAAAAAATATAGGAATGTTTAATCTTTGGGCAATGGCACATAACCGTTCATTGTTTTCCGGAATAATAACCACGCGTTCCGTTTGAGAAAATATTTTTTCAAATGCATCATCCAAATACTTCGATTGGCCATAGGTATCCAAATGATCGTCCTCCAAATTAATCGTCGCTGTTATGTAGGGCTGAAAGGCTTCAATGGTGCGGTCGCTTTCATCCACTTCACATATAAGATATTTATTTTCTTTTTTATAAGAAGCAGGTAATTTATTTTTATTTTGAAAAAATCCTCCCAAAATATAATCGCAATTGGGTAGATGATCGATGAGCATCCCCGTCGTAGTCGTTTTACCATGGGAGCCGGTAATCGCTATAACTCTTTTTTGTCGACAAAATTTTGCTAAAAAATATCCACGACGGATTGTCGGTATTTTACGTTCTTTAGCCATCCGCATCCAAGGATGATCTTCTTGAACCGCACTCGAAAAGATAACGTTGTCGATATTTTCAGGGAATTGTTCGCAAATGACAATTTTCTGGCCCTCAAAGAAGCGCTCCAGATCTACAGAAAGTGCGTCATCAAATCCATAAACAATATCTCCACGTTGGCGAACGTAACTTGAAAGGGGAGCCATACCCATTCCACCTATACCTAAAAATAAAAATTGCTTGCACATCTTCTAAGGTTCTCAATTTATAAACCCATAGAAATAGAGGATTTTGATAAATGGCGAGTATAATCGAGGGAAAAGCGATATCCCAAAAAATTTTAGCAGATATTAAATCATCCGTGGCATCCTGTGCACGTCCACCTTGTGCCGTATTTGTACGCGTCGGAGAAGATCCCGCTTCCGTGATTTACGTCAACCAAAAACAAAAAATAGCTACAGAAATCGGTATCAAAACATCGACGATCCTATTGCCTCAAAATGTAGAATGCGAAATGCTCCTCGATACCATTCGCCAACTTAACGAAGATACTACTGTGGATGGCATATTAATTCAAGCACCCCTACCTACCCTTGAAATGCAGGAAGCGGCATTTGCGATGGTCGATCCTACTAAGGATATCGACGGCTTTCATTCCTATAATTTAGGACTGCTCTGCCAAGAAAGTGATCGAGGATTTTGGCCCTGTACTCCGGCCGGTATAGTCGAACTCATTCGCTCTACGAATATGGATCTGACTGGAAAGCATACCGTTGTTTTAGGGCGCAGTTTAATTGTAGGGAAACCGGTGGGGCTACTGATGTTGCAAAAAAAGGAATTTGCGAATACAACCGTCACTTTTTGCCACTCAAGATCTAAAAATATTAGCCATTATGCACAGGACGCCGATTTACTCATCGCCGCCATGGGACAACCTCAGGCGATTACAGCGGATATGATAAAGCCGGGAGCCATTGTGATTGATGTGGGAATCAATCGCATTTCAGATAATAATAGTGAAAAAGGTTATCGAGTGGTAGGGGATGTGGATTTTGAGAATGTTAAAGAAGTAGCAGGATTTATCACACCGGTTCCGGGAGGAGTTGGGCCTATGACAATCGCCATGCTGATGAAAAATACATTACTCGCTTACCAACGTCATGCTCATCGCTGAAATCTTAGTCTTTGCGCCCATTGAGCGCCCATTGAAATATAGTATTCCCGAAGCGTTGCGATTTGCCATTGCTCCGGGTAGTTTAGTAAATATTTTCCTTGGTAAAACGAAAAAGATAGGTCTCGTTTACGCCGTTAAAGAAATAGATCCCCAAGCGCTCCATTATACTTTGAAACCAATTCTTAATACTATCTATGACATTCCCATCACCAATGAAACTTTAATTCAGCTTTATTTTTGGATTGCAAAGTACTATATTTGCGACCTTTTTTCGGTGATCGATACGGCGATCCCGAGTGTAATTCGCAAAAATATTCCCTTAAAATTGGTTACCTATTTACAGCTTTCAGAAGAAATCAATGACGCTATTGATGCCCAAAAATTACCGAAACAATATGAAGCATTTGAGTTTTTAAAACAAAACCCACGGATTTTAAAGAGCGAATTTTTAGAAAAATTTTCACGCAATATTTTAGAAGCATTGTTGCGAAAGAATATTATTCACGAAACATTTCAGCGCACGGAACGCATAGCCTATACGCATCGCGACTTGCTTCATCCCAATGTTTATTCCATTCAATTGACTCCCGAGCAATTACGTATTGTGGAATCGGTCGATAGCAGTTTACGGGATGGAGTTTTTAATGTGCATTTATTGCATGGTGTAACGGGATCTGGGAAAACGGAAATTTACATCGAATTGATTGATCGTGTTATTACAGCTGGAGGATCCGTATTATATTTATTGCCCGAATTAGCATTGACGGCTCAAGTGGTGGAGAAAATTCGATCGCGGTTGGAAGGATTTCCGGTTTGGGTATGGCACAGTGGGTTATCGGATGGTGAACGTCGCGATACTTGGTTAGCGGCACTCAATAATACATCGATGGTTGTCGTTGGCGCGCGCTCTGCCGTATTTTTACCACTCAATAATTTACGCTTTATTATTGTCGATGAAGAACATGAGTCCGCTTACAAACAGGGAGAGAACCCCCGCTATCACGGACGCGATGTCGCCATTTATCGCGCTAAGCTCCACAATGCGACCTGCTTACTGGGCTCCGCAACTCCTTCGATGGAATCAGTTTTTAATACAAAATTTAAAAATTATAAACTCGAAACCTTACCCCATCGGATCGATCAAAAGCAATTACCGTTTGTACATGTTGTCGACATGCGCTACGAATCGGATGGGGGAAGTACGATTCTTTCTCGTCTTCTCATCAAAAAAATGGGTGAACGTTTAGAAAAAAAAGAACAGGTGATTTTATTTTTAAATCGGCGCGGCTATGCTACGACCGTTTTATGTAAAGATTGCAATTTTATTGCCACTTGCCCCCATTGTAGTTTACCTTTGACATTTCATAGAACGATTAATCAATTAATGTGTCATTTTTGCTCCTACCAACAATTACCGCAAAATAAATGTCCTAAATGTGGTTCATCGGCGATATTTTACAATGGAATAGGTATTCAAAAAGTGGAACAAATGGCGCAAAAGATTTTCCCTGATACAAAAATTGCACGCATTGATTCCGATGTGATGGGGAAGAAACATGAATTTATTCACATTTTAAATCATTTTCGAAGCGGTCAGATTGATATTTTAGTAGGGACTCAAATGATTGCGAAAGGTTTAGATTTTCCCAATGTAACTTTAGTAGGATTAATTAATGCGGATGGGTCCTTGAACCAACAAGATTTCCGGGCCAATGAGAAAACATTTCAATTATTAGTACAAGTAGCAGGGCGATCGGGACGAGGTGCGATGCCCGGAGAGGTCGTTTTGCAGACCCATATCCCTGGAAATGAAATTATCTTTTTAGCAAAAAATAATGATTTTGAGACATTTGTTGCCCAAGAATTGAAGCTCCGAAAATCTCTACGCTATCCGCCTTTTAGCCATATTATTAATTGTAATATTTCTGGAATTCATCTCGATTCAACGGAAATGTTTGCCCAAAAACAATTTGCACAACCACTCCAAGAATTATTTTCAGAAAATTCTTCAGACCTTACTATTCGAGGGCCAATGATTTCCCCTATCGAAAAAATGCAAGATCGTTACCGCTATTCAATACTCATTTTCACATCTACTATCAGTAAAGTATGCGAAAAAATTAATAATTTTCGACAAGCAATTACCATTCCCTCAAATATTCATTTATCTATTGATGTCGATGCTTTCGATTTTATGTGATATAAGGGCTGCTCGCCCTTATGATCCTCGCCAGGAAACATTGTTTCCTGGACCTTGGGACCGCCCTGAAACACGTGCAACGCACATGATTCAGGGTGAACCACAATGCCCGATCACAAATATTAAGTTCAAAGAATATTATTCTTTGAACGATTCCTTTGGCCCTAGATTGGATGCCAACGGCATCTAATCTGGGGCCTTAAATGGGAGGTCCAGGGGAACCATCCCCTGGCGGGGTATGGGGCAGCGCCCCATAAGAAGCGGCAGCGCCCCATATCTAAATATAAGGGCTGCTCGCCCTTATGATCCTCGCCAGGAAACATTGTTTCCTGGACCTTGGGACCGCCCTGG
>JAITNS010000041.1 GCA_031290315.1 Puniceicoccales bacterium | reverse complement strand
AGCTAAACAAATGGGCTGTTTTTCTTATTTAGGAGGAACAAATCAACCTCAAGGAAGTTCTTCCATGGACCGTAATACGGACCATGCGATGAATTTATGGGAAACAGAAATAAAGGTTCCTGGACAGGAAAAGCCCTTATTTCAAGCAATTCGCCATGGATGTACAAGGGGAAAAGAAAGTGCAAGTAAAGAAATTTTAACGGCATGTTTAGTTCAAAAATACGGATTAGAACAATTGCAAAATACAGAAACCAACTCGAAAGAAAAACCTTTTACTTTACAATTATCTAATACCCAACTAATGACTCCAGGTGGTAGATTGGGTATAGGTACAGACAAATTTTACCCAAGTCACAAATGGATGAATTTCAAAGATTGGCAGAGCAAAACCAACCCATAAAATTAAAAGTTCCAGCACCAGACGGAAATAGTGTTTTTGTCAAACTCGCACCACCACTATTGTTTGATTTCCCTGTAAATTTACAACAATATAGCTCTACACTTAATACTCTTTTGGTAGATAGTAACGTTCTAAAAGAGCAAAATACAAACAGTATGAGGCATTTATTAGGCAACAGTAAAAATATCGTTCGGAGCAATTTTGACTCTCAAAATATTAATATAAAAAATGAGCAAGGAATATTTAAAAAAAATTCTATAGTAGGAAAATTTTTAAAATTGAAGACTGTCTCCGATGAGGATAAAAAAGTTGTTGTTCAGCTTGCCCATCAAATTGCAGACATATGGCAGTCTGGAAAATACGCAACTGATGGATCAGAACCCTATGCCATGCCAGCGCGTATCGCATTATTGAGCTATAAATTAGGATTATCAACTACCTTTAATTGCAAAAGCGGAAAAGATAGAACGGGTGTGGCTAATATTGAAATTAATAACTTAGCAGCAGAAATTGAGATGAGTGGGGGCATAGTACCGGAGCCCTATCATGCTTTAGATGATCGCGAAATGCTTAATAACAATAAAATGGTGAATGATAGTGGCGCTAATCATGTTACGGAAGCATGTACCGGTCTTAAAGGCCTAAAAATTGTCAGTAAATCTGCAGGTGGAATGATAACATTTTCAGGAGTGAAAAACCGTCTGGGTGATGTTACAGGAGCTTCTAGCTTAGCAAAAAGTTAAAAAATTATTTAATATTTCGCCCTTTAATTATTTCACAAGACATAAAAACTACTAAGGGATTTCATCCGAAACCCATTCAAAGTATCCATCGCATAGCACACAATCTTATTCTTCGACGCTTACAATCTTTGTCCAATCTTCTCCGACAAAAAATCCTAATTTATTGTGCTCAATTGATTTTTTTGCTAGTAATTTCGTAACTGTCTGTATTTCCCTGTCTCGAATCTCTTGCGGATTCTCTCCATTTATCTTTCGAATAAACATATTTTCTGGCAAATCAAATGACTCTCCATTTCGAACAAAAGAACGTTTGTAACCTAACATCATCAACGCACGATGAATTCTCCCATTACCTTCTTCCGAATCGTGAAAAACCGTCACTAAAAAATCTTGCCCATCGTTCACCTTTTCCATCCCTTCCCAATAGGATTGTTATATGGCAAAATCTTCTACTTTTGCAAAACATTTTTTCACAAACCTATCTCATCCACGCAATTTGCCTAATGACGATTCATCCTACGCCACTGCCAAATACCTAAAATTTGTAAAATAATATTGGGCAGCCAAATTATTAAATTGGGATACCACTCCGGACGTTTTGACAAAAATGATAAAATCATCATTATAAAATAATAAATTATACAAACCAGTAAGGCGATGACCGTATTGAGCGACGCTCCTTTGTGATGCCATCGGGCCGATAGGGGAAGTGTTATTAAAACTAATGATATAATTGAAAATGCCATCGCACATTGGGTTTGCATATTGACTTGGACCTCCATTTGCTTCTCCAAATCGCCTTCCTGTTTACTACGTTCCAACAACGTAATCATCTCCGCAAGCGTCATATGGCGAATCTTTTTGCGTATCTGCGTCTTCCTCAAAATATCTTTTAGCGGTAGATCTAAGGAGAATTGCTCGAACGATATCAACGGCATATATTTCCCTTCCTTTAACACTTTTTCAACGGTTCCTTGCAATAATGTTAAAATAAGTGCTTGTTTACCAATATCATAGGTAAGGGTGCCAGACCTTGCGTAAATATAGGAAGCTACTTTCTCTTGCTCGTCAAGCTCCCAAATATGGAAATCCTGCAAGCGATTTTGGTCCAAATCTTTCACAAAAATAATGTAGCCCGGAAATTCACGAATAAATTTTTTAGGCGTTACAAAACGTAAGGGTTCTTCGCGAATAATATTTTGAATCTTACTCTTAACCTTAGAAATGGCCCGCGGCGCATAATGAAAGTTGACAACTAATGATAATAAAACCCCCAAACTCGCTAAAAATAAAATCGAAGAAAATATCTTTAAGGGACTTACGCCAGAGCCCTTGAGTGCGATAAATTCGCGGTCCGTAGCCATACCACCTACCGTCAATAAAGTCGCCGTAACAAAACCAAACGGCAGCGCATAGGAAACCATGGAAGGCAATAACATCACCATGAGTACGAGGCAATTCCCAACCGATAATTTTCCGCCAGCAAGTAGATCCATCATTCCATTCATGACGTTACCCGCAACCAGTACCCCCGAAAAAAAAATTACCGATAGCAATAAATAAAACGAAAATTTCTTTAAAATATACTGATGGAAAAGTTTCAAAACGTTCCTTAACGAACTACATCTTTGGAATCTTATTTCCAAATACGAGAAAATATTTTGCTATAAAGATAGTGAAGCATGAAATTTCCGAAAAAATTTACGAACAATGTTGACAAATGGCAAAAATTTTTAAAGCCTACATGACGTTGATTTTTATATTATATTTTAACATATATGGCTGATGATTGTATTGAAGTAACAGGAAAAGTGATTTCCGTTTTGCCGGGGACTATGTTTCGCGTAGAGCTGGAGAATGGACACCAAGTATTAGCGCACATTTCAGGGAAATTGCGCAAAAATTTTATACGTCTTGCGGTAGGCGATCGCGTTCGGATGGAGATGAGTCCCCATGACCTCGAACGCGCCCGTATTACCTTCCGCCTTAAAAATGCAGTGGTGCAAAAAAATACGCCCATTCATAGTTTTGGCCCTCGACGCTCTCCACGCTAACTTATTCCCCATGCCCGATACGATTGTTGCTTTAGCGACACCCTTTGGTATTTCTGCGATCGCTAAGATCCGCGTGAGCGGCTCTCTTACGCAAACCCTTATTAAAAAACATTTTAATAAAGAAAACCCCCTATCGCATTTTGCCTTCCTAAGTAATTACATCTCCGATTCGGGAAAGATTATCGACCAAGTGATGGTACTATTTTTTAACCATAAGCGCTCTTATACGGGTGAAGATGCTTTGGAAATTGACTGTCATGGTAACCCATTAATTATTCGTTCGATTCTCGGAGATTTACAAATTTCAGGGTGTAGAATGGCGGAGCCGGGAGAATTCACAAAACGGGCCTATTTAAATCACAAAATAGATCTTTGTCAAGCGGAAGCGGTTTTAGATGTTATTCACGCGACCAATGAAAGCGCGCTCGAAATCTCGCAAAAGCAATTGCAAGGTACGCTGAGCGAGAAAATTATTCATTTTAATGATCTTTTACTTTCCCTATTAGCCGAGATAGAAGCACGGATTGATTTTGTCGACGAAGGACTTGAATTTGATGAAAAAATTTTAGCAAAATTAGATGATGGGCTAAAAGAAATTGAGACCATTATGGGCAGTCATCGATTTCGAAAGATTTTACTTAATGGAGTTTCCGTTGCGATTGTTGGACATCCGAACGCGGGAAAAAGTAGTTTACTCAACGCGCTTCTCAACGAAGAACGGGCCCTAGTAAGCGATACCCCTGGAACAACACGCGATTTTATTAGTGAAAATATAATTATTGAAAAATTTTTGATAAAAATTATCGATACAGCTGGGTTACGCGCCACCTCCGATCCAGTCGAAGTACTTGGTATTGCTAAAACAATTGATAACATTCGTTTAGCGGATCTCTGTTTAATTGTCATTGATCAAAACAATCCCTTACCCCTTGAATCGGCAGTTATCGAAGAGCTGTCGAGTAAACAATGCATTTTAGTTAGCAATAAAATAGATCTTCAAAAAAAAATATTTTACTTCCCTAAGGAATTGCGACATTTCCCAACAGTATCGATTTCTGCAAAACAAAATATTGGTATTGATGTTTTAAAGTCGACAATCGTACAAAAAATTCGCAAAGATTTATCTTTACCGCAAGATATAGCGATTGTTATCAATGAGCGTCACCGTGAAATTTTTCAGAATGTTCGCGAATTGATGGTTTCTGCTAAAAATATTTTTCAAAATCAGCAATCCTACGAATTATGCGCCAGCGATTTAAGGTTTGCTCTGGAAACACTCGGCTATATTACTGGCCAATACAATACGGAAGATATGTTGGGGAAAATTTTCAGTCAATTTTGCATTGGGAAATAATTTTGCGTTGGGAAATAAAGATGTGATTCCTAACATATTTTTTCAACAGGAGGGTCACTTACGTGGCCCTCCCTTTGGATGGATGGTTTTACTTTTGGGAAAATTTTTCTAAAAAATTATTTTCTATTCCATTTTACTCATTTGTTGGCCGATGATAATCGATTCGCGTAATTGGCTTGCGAGATCGGAAACATTACCTGGGGAACTGGGAACGAAAATTACATTCGACTTAGATGATCCTGCGATTTCTTTCAAGGTATCGATATATTGAATCAGTAGGACCATTTCCATGACATCTTTCTGTGATAGCTCTGGTACTTGACGTACGAATTCTTCGACGGAATCTTTTAGTCCAGCGACGATCGCATGACGTTGTCCTGCAAGACCCTTACCATGTAAAATACTTGCTTCAGCTTCGGCTTCGGCCTGTTTAACTTTTAATATTTTTTCGGCTTCACCCTTTTCCGTTGCTGCCACACGAACCCGTTGTGCCGCATTAATTTCATTCATCGCTGCTTTAACATTATTTGCTGGGGAAATATCCGTCACCAATGCTTTAACAATTTCATATCCAAACTCCGCCATAACACCGGATAATTCCGATTTGACTACATCTGCAATATCGTCTTTTTTCTCGAACACATCATCAAGCAAAATTTTTGGCACCTGTGCTCGTACCACATCAAATACAAAGGCTTCAATTTGCTTAGTCGGATTTTGCAGCATGTAAAACGCTTCATAAATCTTAGTGGGTAAGATACGATATTGGACTGATACCATTAAATTAATAAAAACATTATCCTGAGTTTTTGTTTCGATATTGACGTCGAGCTGACAGATTTTCAGGCATAGGCGTAGGCGGATTTGATCGATGAAGGGGATCATGATATTAAGTCCGGGGCCTGCTATGCGATGAAATTTTCCAAAGCGCTCGATAATAGCGCATGTTTGTTGCTCCACGGTAAAGATACCTTGGATCAATAAAATAACCAGGGGAATGATCATCCACAAAAACCCTACCGAAAAATGTAAAACAGATTCCATAATTTTCAACGCCTTCAATTATACGGATATTCGAGATTTAATTCAAGATAGAAACCGAAAAATTTAGCAAGTAGAAGTTTTTCTTATAATGAATTATGGGTTATTGTAATATTATTTTACAATTAAAAACATTGGGGATGTTGATAGAAACTAATATTTCTGGGAAATTTGATGCGGGGAAACTTTTTTGAAAAAAATTTTGCGGGAGAGAAAAAAATTGACAAAATATGGTGGACAAAAAAAGCAAGTGTTACAATGTAGAGAACATGGAGCTCGGGTGGTGGAATGGTAGACACGCCAGACTTAGGATCTGGTGCCCCAAAGCATGAGGGTTCGAGTCCCTCCTCGAGCACCATCAATTTTGAGAAGTATTATTATGGGGCTCTGCCCCATAATTCACGAAACAATTAAATTGAGTTTAAACAATAACAAAAGAATTAAGAATGATTAAAATTCTTTAAATTCAAATTTGTTTTACTCGGAATCGCCAGCTCTAGAGATATCATAAAAAGGATCCAACGTAACATCATCTTGATCAGGTGATTGAATTGGAGGAGCCGGTGGTGGTAATGGTAGAGGGGGACGACGGCGGTAAATATCGGAATCCGTTAATAACTCCGAATCTTGACTTTTTAGCATTTGCCATCTCTTTTTAATTTGTATATCCGATCGATTTTTAAAAAATTTTGCTATTTTAGTCCATCTTCCTTTTAGTTCTTGTACTTTTTCCATCAGAAGAGAATCTTCTTCTGGAGTCCATTCGGCATTTTGAATTTCTGGATTTACATAATGTTTCCAGCGCTCTTGGCATTGTCTTGGATTTCTGCCGGGCATTTGGCTAGCAATTTTCTTCCAATTGTCAGTTCCATATCGCCTGACAAGATTTATTAATCGTTGGTCTTCTTCAAATCTAAAACAATACTTATGTCTTTTAGGAACTGAAATATCTGGCGAAGAGGCACAAAGTATACCTACAGCCAAACAACTAATTGTGATTGATAATACCTTTGCATTCATAGTGATTCCCTAAAACTATTAATGTTTATATATTGTCAAGAATAAAAAATTAAAAAAAGTTTTATAAATTAAAAAAGCTGTAAAGTAAACACCTCACAGCTTTGCAAAGCAGTCAATTATTGAAGATTATTAATTCTCCCCAAAGGATTGATTCTTGGTGTCATTGTCATTCAGGAAAATCCAAAGTATCAATATGCCTCCGCGTTCCTAAATCATCCTCAACCCATTCGTCGTCACTAGGCTCTTGAAATATAGAATTGTTCCATGGGTTTTGCATTAACAGAGCATCTTCCTCTTTAGTCCAAGGATCTCCTTCTCCGGTAGCCTCAGGGCGTTGCGGCATATCATCTGGCGCTAAATGATCCCACCATCGCTGATTACCTGCCACTGCATTTCTTCCGGAGAGGCTTTCAGAGATGGCCGTCCATTGGCCGTAATCTCCAAATTGACCACCAAGAGCCCTTAACAGAGCATCTTCTCCTTTAGTCCAGGGATCTCCGCTGCTACCTTCGGAA
>JAITNS010000028.1 GCA_031290315.1 Puniceicoccales bacterium | reverse complement strand
ATAATCCATTTTCCAAAAACTACAGTCTAACTGATAAAAATATTCATCTTACCGAGAATAATGGCTTTCAATTGCCCGGTGAAGTTAATGATTCCTCGTCAGATTCCGACTCAAATATAAATATAAAGAAAAATAAAGATATTCATCTCACCGAGTGTAATGCTTTCAAATTGCTGCTAATCCATTGCATATTGCGCGGACATGCTACCGAAACCCGTAAATTATTATCGAAGAAAATAGTGATTCGGTTTCGGGTTGCGATAGGGCTAACGGACCAATAATCGCCAGTGACGCGATAAATTTTACGAATAACGGCGTGACAGGGGAAGTGAAAACGGTGGTAATCGGTGGGGCAAAGCCGGGAAATGAGGACTGGATTATTTCTAAAATGCAAAAAAGTTCATCATTTCTGAGGAGAGCTTTGAAATCAAATTGCTGTCCTTTGATGAAGACGGCGGGTAATTTCTTCGTATCTTCGACGAAGAGATGACGGCCATCGCAAGGAAAGACGACTTTTCGATTTTCGACGGCAATCGGACGTGCGGTCTTTTTAACTTATGGATAAAAAAATCATCAAAGCTCTTAAAGTCCTCTATTTTTTTCTCAAATACAGTTGTATCAATTTTATAGCGTTCGACGAAGGGTTTAATTTTCTTTTTCGAACCTGCTCGTCGCATGAGTCGACCATAAATTTCGAAAAAAATTTTACGTTTGATGAGTTGATTAAGCGCTAAGTTACCGAGTTTGGAGCTGTACAGTAGCCTAAGGAAAGGTTCTCCATAAATAACTTCTTCCTCCAAAGACCTGGTGTAACGGTTATAAAACTTAATCTTATTCCCCATGCCCTGAATATAGGCAGTGAAATGAAATTCAATGGGATGGAAAGGAAAAAATATTTATTGCGCAATTTCCCAATACACAGGACTAGGCAGGCATTCGCAGTTAAACTTTCGATATACATTATTATACTCTTTTTCATATTAAAAAACTGGTAAGACTTCTATTCGCTAAAAGATTTGTGGTCAAGTCGAAAACCCAAATAAAATGCAAAGTACCCCAAGTATAAGTTTTTCTTATAACTCATAGCATATCGATTTTTAATCTTGAAAATATCGAAAAATTAACCAGCGCGCAGAGATGGGTGGAAATTTATTATGCAACCCTCCGTATTTAATGGTTTTCCATTTCCTTATGGTTGGAAGAAATTTTATGTGCTAAAAGATTTGTCGTCAAGTCGAAAAATCAAATAAAATGCAAAATGCCCCAAGTATAAGTTTTCCTTATAACTCATGGCATATCGATTTTTAATCTTGAAAATCGCAAAAGGATTATATGTATATTCCCTCAACGATAAGTTGATTGAGCGAATTTTCAACAAAAGGAAGATCGTCTTTATACGTGATGCCGAGCCAGCGGTCTTGCGTGGAAAGCATTTTCATCGTTGCCGCTTCGGAAAGAACATCGGGAGCCGTAAGCGTAGTCGGAAGACCAAACTCGGCGGTTGGGGAGTTTTGATTTTCTTCGAGGAAGTTTTGAAATTTTTGCTCAAGAATCGTAAAAATTGATGCCTGTAACCCAAAAAGATTAAGCGAAACGGGTTGCTGTGGTTGTAGTTTAAGTAAAGAAGATTCGTATTTTTCAGTTGCACGAAGCGGTTGTTGAAGTGACGAAATTTTGTGCATCAACTTGAATTATGCCACGCGAAACAGGACCGTTTGGCGAGAGTGTATTGGCGAGAGGATGCCCGATGCAGCAACATTGATTATCGTCGCTATTTCCAAGGAAATAAGTTACAGCGGCAATCGCATGGGGGCCGTAAAAATCGTCGGCGTTGACGACGATAAAGTTGTTGCGAATATATTCTTTCGCGCAAAGGGTAGCATGACCGGTTCCAAGGTTTCGTGCGGGTTGGCGGTAATGGCGGTATCGATCGATCTTGGAAAACGCAATCAAAGTGTATCGCTGGAAAATGGGGAAAAATATTTTTATTAAAAAAATCGGGGAGATCGGAACGCGTAACAACAACGGCATGCGTAATGTTATTTTTAATCGCATCTTGAAGCGAAAATGCGAGGATCGGTAAATTGAGCGAAGAAAGTGTGAAAATTTGCTTATCTCCGCCGAAATGCGACCCTACACCCGCCGCTAAAATTAACAGAACAGTTGAATCATGCATAATGGAATCCTATCGAAAAGAAATTTTTATTAAAACAACAAAAAATGAATCGCATGGATTGTTTTTAAGATTAATTATCTAAGCGTGAAAAATTCCATAAAATCATTGATTGTTTTATAAAAATTTATAAACTTCTCAAATAATTCAACAGGAGTTAAATATGAATATAAATGGAAAAATTATTAAAAATGCAATATCCGGAAGCCTCTTAATGGGAGGATTAGCGGGGATAGTTTCCCAGGGTTATGCTTCGTCGTGGTTACCGTGGAATTGGGGAAGTAAAAAGGAAAATGCAAGCCCCTCTCTATCTCAAAAACTTAACACGGCTATCCCTAAACCTCCAGCGCTTGAAACTGATCAATCCTGGTGCGACGCCCATAATAGGGAAATCGATGCCCTAAAACAACGGGTGGATTCCGATATGCAAAATTTTTTGCTGGCCCTACGCCTAGTGATGGTGATGATTTGCCCCCGATGAACCGAGCCGAAGCGAGGGTATTTTTAGGAATCAAAAATAACGAAAAAACTCGATTGAGTATTACGGAAAGAGAACGCATATGGATCGGATCTGTCTGTAAAATTCATGCGCCTGATGGTAAATTGCCGCCATCTGAAATGGAAAAGAAAAGTAATTATATGATGAATAAAATACAGCGAGCCGTAAAAATTATTGAACAATCTAAAAGCTACCAAAGTATCCCTCGACCTACCCCACCGATTCGACAGAGTTCAAACCCACCGGTTCAGCGAAATTCAAATCCACCGATTCGGCAGAGTTCAAATCCAAAGGCTCATACCGCTTCTGCGCCCTCCGTTAAATCAACACCAAAAAAGGAAAATAATCCATTTTCCAAAAACTACAGTCTAACTGATAAAAATATTCATCTTACCGAGAATAAAGGCTTTCAATTGCCCGGTGAAGTTAATGATTCCTCGTCAGATTCCGACTCAAATATAAAGATAAATATAAATAAAGATATAAATAAAAATAAAGATATTCATCTCACCGAGTGTAATGCTTTCAAATTACCAGGCCGAGCCAATAATAGTTCGTCAGATTCAGATTAGTCATATTATTGTTCCATTAATCGTTCGAGGAGGGCATATTTTTCGCAAATGCGGGCTTCTTCTTCGCGGAGGAGTTGCTCGGCGCGCTCGGGATTACTGCCCTGGAAAACACTCAATCGCGTCTCCTGACTAATATATGCTCCTAAATCAATCGTTGGCCGCTTCGAATCTAAACTAAATCTACTTTTACTCCCAGGTCACACGCCGTTATGCAATGTTTGCTAAAAAATATTAATATTACTAAATTAATTATTAAAAAATAAATAAAATTTTGCATAAGTAAAAAATATAATAAGATACAGTGCGTTATGTGTAACATAGATACAGATGAAAATAGAGGAGCCACAGATTTACATGATGTGGCTGGGTTTAAAAGTAATCAAATGAAAAATGATACTAAAATGAATGACATGTCATTTACGTGAAGAATTTTGCTTTAGGAGCAGTTCTAGTAGCTTTAGCTCAATGGGTATCATTTGCAGCGAGTGCGGGGAATATCACTGTGAAGAAGGCTTACGACAGTATGCTTGAAAAAAAATAAATGTTTAATGAAAATAAACTGGTAGATCTAAGCGAATTCGCAAACGAATTCCAATTGAAGCAATTAAAAGCAGAATTGATCAAGCTTACCAACGGTAAAAAAAGTGACATTCTTTTATTCGTTAATAATAATGATAAGCTTATTTTACCAAAGATTCTTGCCCATTTAGAAATTTACGAAATGAGTAAAAATCCCAAGTTGTTCGCGTTAAAATATCCTGAAATTTTCATAAAACTTGAACTAGATTTGGATAAAGCAATATTCTTCTTGGGAGCGTGGATAACAGAAAATGAAAAGCAAAAACAGACTGATGTATGAAAAAGAGTGGAAGATACCGTTTGGATGCGAATTAAGGCTTTACAAGAGCAGATTAAAACTTTAGAATCTAAAGGTAAAGATTATGGTCAGCAGGAGGCGGAACTTGAAGCGCTGAACAATAGCCTTTCGAAGATAAATGAGAATTCGGTTATCCGAAAAAATGCCTCTAATGCGGAAGCAAGAGCCAAAAAACAAATTAATATAACAATTGGTGATTTACGAGCTCGGATTGATGATCTCGACGATAAGAGCACAATTGCTGAACTGGAAGCGAAAATTGAAGCACTGAAAAAAGCTCCTGCCAAAATAAATGAAGCAGTTCAAATCGTTAAAAACGCAAACCTTCTTTAGTTTTTTATTGAACTATTGTTCCATTAATCGTTCGAGGAGGGCATATTTTTCGCAAATGCAGGCTTCTTCTTCGCGGAGGAGTTGCTCGGCGCGCTCGGGATTACTGCGCTGGAAAACACTCAATCGCGTCTCCTGACTAATATATGCTCCTAAATCAATCGTTGGCCGCTTCGAATCTAAACTAAATCCGGTTTTTATTCCCATGGCCGCTTCGAATCTAAACTAAATTTTTTCATTGAAATTATTATGGACATTGAAGACAAAGATACTCACGTAAATTAATCTTGCGATAACACGCACAAATCTTAACGCGAGACCTCGATTGTGGCAAAACTTCGTGGCAAATTTTCTTCACAACATTCTTTAATGCTGACTTTTTCATGAATATAAATCCGCGATCAGTCGTATAAATTCGTAACACATTAGCGTGTTTTTTACTATAACAGCGTACCACCAAAAAGATTATACCCAAAATAATAAACCACTTAAAAAGAGGATTCATTACCAAACTATCCCCTAAAATTCGCCAGTTTTCCCAACAAAACAGGCACAATACAAACTCCGATATATTATCTAATATTGCTTCCATGTTGTCCTTTATATTAAATATTCCGGAAAAGTAAATCAAAAGTTTACACGAAATGCAATTATTAGAAAAACCATTATTTCCAATACGAAAAATGCGTAAAGATATAACTATAAGAAAAATTTATACTCCATGTGAAAATAAATCGCCGAATTGCGGAAAAATTTCAACAGGACAACGTCTCCCACCCTTATAACTCTAGCCTTGTTTACCTTTCATTTATTGTCAAGCTTTTTGCATACGAAATGACGACGAAAATAACCTCCGTACACATTTTCAAGATTTGCGCGAAATATAAGCGAAACTAATAAGATAGCAGAAAAATTTTTGTTGCTAAAAAAATTAAAGAGGCGCCCTGGAAGCTAAGAAAAATCTCAACCGCCCTTACGAGCTAAACCAAAACGCCATCTCTAAACTATGAAAAAAACAAAAACACATTATATTATGTTGCCCCAGCAATCACACATCATTCCATGCGCAATCCCTCGGACGATTTCCATATTTTCTAAATATTCTAGGATTGCAAGCCCAAAATTTATACTTCCTGCAGGTCCGCATCCCGTAATTATATTGCCGTCCGCAACTACAAGTTCGTGTATCCGCGCATCCTTT
>JAITNS010000092.1 GCA_031290315.1 Puniceicoccales bacterium | reverse complement strand
ATATATTATTGATTGCCGATGAAAATCATCCCTTAGCTATTGCAGGTGTTATGGGTGGAGAGGCTACGAAAATAACGAATCAAACGACAGAAATTGTCGTAGAAAGCGCTTGTTTTTCGGCTGATAGTGTACGGAAAACATCTCGGAGTTTAGCAATTCATACGGATAGTGCCTATCGCTATACCCACCATATCGATGTTGCCCAGACGGAGAATCTCCTCAAAGTAACAGTTCAAATGCTTTCAAAATTATATGGAGCGGAACCTACTTCGAATATTATTCAAGCGTCTCAAAATATTGATTATTTTTCTACAAAAATTAAATTAGATCCATCCTTTATACGCGATACCTTTGGGTTCTTTGTTGAGGATGATGTCATTGATAATTTATTGACGCGTTTACAATATAAAGTACATCGCGAAAAGGAAGATACTTGGATCGTGGAATCGCCTTCCTATCGTTGGGATGTGACGCGTCCTATTGATTTAGTGGAAGAGTGTTTGCGAATTTACGGTGTCGATAAAATTCCCGATACCTGTACTGAAATGAAAGTTAGCGATAAAAAATCCGTTAATAGTACTCAGAAACGAAAACAAATTACTCAATTTCTAGCCAATAATGGGTTTGTCGAATGCTATAATTATTCTCTCAGACCAGAAACAGTTAATGCGTTACCGATCTCCAATCCGTTGCTCGACAATCAAACACACATGCGGACTTCCTTGATCCCTGGACTCATCGATGTCTTTCGCTATAATGTACAAAATGGAAATAAGTATGCGAAATTTTTTGAAACGGGGCATGTTGTTTGGCAAAGAAATGGAAATAAATTTGAAGAATTAATTTCGGTTGCATTTTTAATACCGACAGAATCTCTTGATGAGCATTGGGATATATTCGATCAACCGACATTTTTTGATGCTAAAAATTTGGTACATCGAATCTGGACAATCTTAACGGATGAGAAATTTGGTCCAATCGAAGCATTCCAAGATGCTTTATTTGAAGAAAATTTTTCTGCTAAAATCGGCCACTTGGAAGAGCAATCGATTGTAGCGCATGTGGGATATTTAAATAGTCAAAGCGCAAAAGAATTTCAAATGCCGTTGATTATAGGCGAAATTTTTAGCAAAGTTCCGTTATTTGAGAGTAGAAATAAAAGTAAAAATTATCGACCTTTTTCCTGTTACCCGGCTGCTAAACGCGATATTTCTTTAATTGTAGATCGTGATCGTCCAGCTCAGGCCATCATCGATAAGGTCCAAAAAATAACAGAAACAATCGCTAAAGATATTTTCACGGATATTGAAATAAATATTTTTGATGTCTATTATGGGGAGAATTTGCCCGAACAAAAGAAGAGCTTGGGTTTAAATTTATCTTTCAAAAGTGATAGTAAAACGCCATCGGAAAAAGAAATCGACCATGTTTTTGAGCAGTTGGTCGCGACGATTAAGCAATATACCGATTTTGAATTGCGTGGATAAAATTTTGGAAAGAGTAACCATATGACGGCAACTATTTTTTCAATTGCGAATCAAAAAGGGGGAGTGGGGAAAACAACAACGGCAATCAATTTATCGGCTTCATTGGCGCGAAAAGGTATTCAAACACTCCTCATCGATCTCGATCCCCAAGGCAATACAACTAGTGGCCTTGGTCTCAAAAAAGAAAATGGCGGTAGCTTATATGATGTATTACATGGCGAAGCAAACGCAATCGATCGGGTTAAAGAAACAACACAAAAAAATCTAAACATTATCCCCGCCGAAGTCGATTTAGCAGCAATCGAGGTTGAACTCAGCAAAAAGGGTGATTATTTAATGCGTCTGCGTCAATGCCTCGCGCCAATAAAAAAAATGGATCGTTTCCGAGCAATTATTTTAGATTGCCCACCGGCGTTGGGCCTCATATCGATGAATAGTTTAGCATGTGCTGATAAATTAATTGTTACTTTGCAATGCGAATATTTAGCGCTGGAAGGTTTGAGTCAAATTTTAAATGTTGTGGAAGATTTACATGGGCGTGGTATTAATTCATCCTTAGAAATCGGTGGTATTTTGATGACCATGTTCGATATTCGTACCAATTTATCGCGACAAATCGTGGAAGATGTGCAAAAACATTTCCCTCAATTGGCTTTTAAAACGGTTATTCCACGTTCCGTACGTCTAAGCGAGGCACCCAGTTTCGGACAATCTATTTTTGATTATGATAAAATGAGCAGCGGAGCTAAAGCCTACGAACGTTTTGGCGCAGAAGTAATTCAACGCTTTGGATTAGATCACTGAGAATTTCCTCCCAATTTTTAGGCAAATAAAAGATCGATTTCTTTAGGTGTGAGATGCTTAACATCGCCAATGGCTAAATTTTTTAATTTTAATTGACCGATTTGTACGCGTTTCAGGCGATGGACGTAGGAACCACATACCATTATCATTCGGCGGATTTCGCGTTTACGGCCTTGTTTAAGGTGAATTTCTAAAACTTGCCGATCATTTGAGGAAGGTAATTCGATGATTTTTTCAGCTTTTAAATATTCTCCTTGATTTTCAATACCACGGAGCATTTTGGCCTTATGCTCGGACGTAATTGGTTGTTCCAAAGTAACGTGATAAATTTTTGTAATGTTAGAACTTGGATGGGTCAATTTATGTACAAAATCGCCATTATTGGTGAGGATTAACATGCCTTGACTATCTTTATCCAAACGGCCACAGTAGAAAAATGATTCGTTGATAAATGGGCGAGGAATAAAATCGAATACAGTTTTTTCAGAGACATATCTTGTCTGCCGTGAACAAACAACACCTCGTGGCTTATTGAGTAATAAAACAATAGTTTCTTTTGAAATATTTTGTATGCGATGGGAGTCGACTTTGACGACGTCCTGCGTACTGTCAATAATTTGACCAATGGTAGCAGGCTGACCATTAACCGTAATATGCGATGTGAGGATCAGCTCTTCTGCTTTTCGGCGCGAACAGTAACCACATTGTGATAAAAATTTTTGAATCCTTAGCGGCATTGCTCTATTTATTCAAGGTATTAGCATTTGGCAAATCAAATACTTCGATAATTTTTTGGTGCGATTTTTCTCCACCAATGATTTTAATGCGACTTTTAGGTACTTGAAAATGTTTCGCAAGTAATTGAATGAGTGCTCTATTGGCTTTCCCATTTTCAGGAGGTGCCTGCACTTTCACTTTCCATTCTATTCCTTCCTTATCGATAATCTCAGATTTCGAAGCATTAGGGATCACTTTGATAGCAATACGCATGAATATAATCAAATCACTTTAAATTTTATGTTGCGAAATTTATTTTTTTCAATGTAAAAATTATTTCCATGAAAGGTATTGAAAGTTTTTGGGAGAAAGGAAATTTTGGGAAATTATTTATTCGCTTATTTTTGGGATTGTTTTTTGTCGGATCCGGTATCCAATATTTTGCAGGAGGGATATCGGCATTACGCCTATTAGGATCTATTTTTAATGCAATCGGTATTACATTTTGGCCTAGTATTTGGGGAACTTTTTCTGCAGTCATTCTTATTTTATCGGGAATGTGCTTTTTAATTGGCTTTTTTTATCGCTCAAATTGTAGCTTATTGCTATTTGTCTTCTTCCTAAAAGCAATGACTAATTGGTATATTTCAAAAAATTTTTCTGAGCCGGAATTTTTACTCAATACTTTGATTGCTTTACAACTATTTGGATTGCTATTTATCGGAGCCGGACGTTTTAGCTCGGATGGGAAGTAGAAAAGCTATTCCAAAATAATTGCTCGTCAATCATTAATCGCTGCTGCTTCCGATAATGCCGTTCCATATCGTGCTTCTCTAAAATTTTATTGATGTCAAAAAAACTAATATAAATCATAAACCCTACAAAGAGCAAAATAAATATTAGTTGCGTGCCAGCGAGGATTCGAGTAGCGATTTTGCGCTGGCATATCTTTTCTAATAATGTTAATGCAATAATACCACCGTCAAGAACAGGAAACGGTATTAAATTGACAATTGCTAAATTGACATTCAATATAATAACAAACCATAAAAGTAGCCGCATATCACAGCCAGCAAATGTGTATAAAGTATCTAGGATGGCAGGTGGACCCGAGAGATTTTTTAAATGAATGTCTGAGGAAGGAGATAGAAGACTCCTAAGCGTGCGAAATGTAAAGTCTATACTCTCTTTAATTTGACTAAAGGGATTTTGATGCGATAAAATACGGGTACCACAAACTTCAATCCCAATGCTAGGATATTCTTTAGCTGGAATTAATTCGGCTTTTTCGATGGAAATAGGAAAATCTTGCTGGTGTAATGTGATTATAACAGACCTGTCAATAGCGTTCTGAAAAATAAAGAAACTATCGGCAATGTTATCTCTCTCTTGATGCTGAATCTTCCCAATAGTATCTCCCACTTCCCATTGCGGAAATTTATCCTTCAATTGGGAAGATATGGATAATAGTTGTAAACTACAAGCGTCTTTGTAGGGATCGTGTATGGAGTTTTTATCACTAAAAATAGGCAATACTTCAAATATTCCATATTCTGTGGTAATTTTTAAACAAGGACGTGTTAAAAAAAGTTTTTCCCTACGGATAGGGAATGTAAGGGGTTTTTTGTTGCGTTCGACCGTCAATTGAAATTCGTTGTTTTGCTCTAGGATATCGTTAAATTGGGAATAGGAAAATACTTTTTGATCATTAATAGAAAGAATTTTATCACCTTTTTGCAAACTTACACGTTCTGCAGGGCTATGTTTGTAGACTTTTTTTATGATGAGTTCCTGGAACGTTTCAATGCCGATCATCCGCAATGATTCTTTTGCGCGTCGATTTTGCTCGACTAAAATAGGGTGTACGATGAGATCATAGCATTGGCCATCTCCCAGGATGGTAAGCGTCGAGATAGGGCCTTGGGAATCACGTTCTCGCCCTAGGGCAATGCCATTCATAATATCCAATAAATTATTGGTTGCGATATGATCGATGGCTGTAATTTTGTCGCCGATTTTTAAACCCGCTTGCCGAGCGGGAGAAATTATTTTTTCACCATTGGGTAGTGTAATTTCCGGTACTACATAGCCAATCGTATTATTCATAGTGCTTTGAGGATATTCAATACCGCTTATCCAAAGAACAGTCGCTAAAATCAGAGCAAAGAAAATATTAAAAATAACACCCATCGCCGAAACAATAATTCTATCGGTACAAGAAATAGAAGGAGTATCAGCTGGCATTTTGTATTCCCCTTCAAGTTCCTTAATTTGCATGAGTTGGGGGAGTGCAACGTATCCGCCAAGAGGAAATAGGGAGATACAGAATTCCGTTCCTTTGATATTTTTTGAAAATAATCGTGGCCCAAAGCCAATCGAAAATCGTGGTACGAATAATTTTTTTCTCTTAGCTGCGATAAAATGCCCTAGCTCGTGGACAAAAATAGAACTCCCAAAGAAGATAATTACCCAAAAGATCGATTTAAAATTGCATGCTTCAAGACTCGAAAATAATGATTGAAAGATATTCATTTCCTATGGATTGAACCTTAAAAAACACCCATAAGTTTCGCAACTATAAATTAAAATATCAAAATATAATAAAAGTTATTGATTGTTAAATAATAAAATTTACAATTCACATATGCATGAAAAGGAACTTGAGTTATAAAACGTAGAAAAAGGTTGGTCTATTACTTTCAAGAATTAAAGAAATTTCCTTTTGTTGGAGAGATTTAAGGGGAATATTAATTAATTTTGTAAACCTTTATTCGTTTTTATGGATGAAGTATAAGTGAAGCGAAAGATTGATAGCTTCACTATTATTTTGTATGTACAATTTTGTTAAAAAATATGTGGGGTCCGTGTATAATTATAGGCGCTATGAAAACAAAAAATAAAATTCAATTATTGGTAGCAGCATTAGGTGGGGGAGTATTTTCCTATCATAGTGTTTTTGCTAGTGAATATAGTGGAAGTGAACCATTGAATGATATAGAAAATCAGAGATTTGATGTCGAATCAATACAAAGAAGTTTGGGTCCAGATCAGTCTTCTGATCGAAGAAGTTCGGATCCAGATCACCGTCCTGCTCCGACACTTTGTCGAGGGCTTATGCAAATACGTAGGCCCGGAGGCACACAAATTGGTTTTGGTGTTCCAGAACCGCACCAAGGTGCCCAAGATTCTATGCAGATGTGTGGAGGACGTATTATACGGCCATCTGCGAGTGCTCCTTCGAAATTAATTTTATCTGAATCATTTGCCCAACATCCAGGGCAATCTGAGTACACTCTACCACGAAAGTCTACACTAAGGGGCATATTGAGTGCTTCCACAGAAGATCCTGAGTTGTCAGGCTTTCTCGGTAGTGTCGAAGCCCGTTTAAGGGTCGAGATCCCCAAGATAATGCAACGTAGATTATCAAAGGGATTGGAGAAATTTGTCAAATTAACAGTAGAAGGTTTTGTAAAAAGCTGCAATGATAAAAGCATCCACGAATGTTCTATAGAAGAATTATTTGGTTTTTCAGCTGATAATCCAGATATGTATCTCTTGGTTAGACAAGATCTTCACCATTCATTACGAAAATCTATTTCTATTTTTAATTATGCCAAAGATGCCATTATGGGTGAAAATGGAATTATTAATAAAATAATGAATCAGACGGTTGCTTCCATCAAAGCGAAGATGAATCTGATAATCACTTGTCTCCAAGAAGACGTTTTAAGTCGTATTGACGAGGAACAAATAGACATGCAAATAGAACAATATGTTTACAATATACTTCTAGAGATAGTCCCTTCTTTAATAACGAATATGTATGATCTTTTAATTGATGATTCTATGTTCGTATCGAAAGGTGGCTGTTGTGGCTGTTGTGGAGACCTTACTATTAAGGATAAGGAAAATCTTACAATTGGTGTGTTCAATATATTAGGCCCCATATTGGACCGTTTCTTCCCAGGATGCGCAGCCGGTGCGTCTGTATTAGCTGAGGGAATTTGTGGAGTTATTCGTGCCTGTGATGAATAAAAAATAATACGGAGATGAGAATATTTTCTCATCTCGGATCAATATCTTAAATATTTAACTCCTATTATAAGTCATGATAGGAGATTAAACGATAGGGAGAACATATTTTACTTTCGTAATTATCTAATAAAAATAAAAAATCTTTTTCGAATTTTTGTATTCCAGGATGACACATTAGCTCAATTGTAATGGGTCGCTTAATTATATATGTTGAAAGAAAATCAATACCGTCGTGAATATTAGCGAAATGGTCAGGGGTTTTAAGATGTAAAAGATATTTTTGCATAAAATAATGGGGAGATCCATATAATTGCCGTATGAAACGACGTAATAAATGACCATTGCGGGAGTAATAATAGGAGCTAAATTTTGAACGAATTTTTTTGATGTTAAATTTTTGAACTAAAAATTTCAAAATGGGGAACATCCAAAAACGCGTATGCATGTGTTGATGGGAATCCAAATGACTGACCTTAACGCCGTGATCGATGATTCTAGCAATCTGCGTGTACCATTCTTCTCGAATCGCAGTCATTAATTGGGGAGTCGGAAAGATAAATTTTTTAAAACAAAATTGATTCTGATCGTCAAGCAAATGATATTTTGTAAAAATTTCATTTGACGTTAGCGGTTCAAATTGGGAAAGATTTAAATGTACTCCAAAAGAGTATTGTGGAAATTGTTTCATCCGATGAATAGCATTTGTGAAATGAGGACCGTTGGCGATTAAAGTGCTACTGGAAATTTTCCCCAAAGACATGAGGCGAAAAATAGCATCGTTACCGGTCTGAAAGCTTCCCAAATCATCGGCATTAATAATAATATTTAACATGCGATCCCTCGAAAATAAAGTTTTATAGGGTTTAAAAATCGTCTGATATTTTCCTTAATATAATACACTTCACAAAAAATTCGTGCCCCATAAATGATACTTCTTATACCTAAAAATGGTTTTTTATGTTTAAAAATCAAATATAAAAATAGATTTAGATTAGAATGAAGTAGTTGAGGTTGAATATTGTTTTTAAAAACTTCGCAAAATTTTTGCCAGTAAAATATTTGCTCTTCTCTGGAAGATAATTTCCAAATGGAGTTAGAATGGCGTAAAAATCGTCGAACCGAAAAATAACAAACAAATTGAATGTCTAAATGATTTTTCCCAAATTTCTTAAGTCCACATAATTGCCGTATTAAATATAAAGATCCTTCCATATGTTGTAGAAGTTTTTCTTCATTTGTTTGTTTCATGGAACAAAATTGTTGGCGATATGCTTCCAATTTAGCTTCAGGAGCATGGCGATAGCAGTACCCTTTGTAATCAATCTCGGCGCATCTCTTCGCAATCAACATAGCTTGATGGATAAATAAAACATCTTCACCACTATGTAATTTTTCATCAAAGTGTAAATGCTGAATGGTCGACCGTAAAAATATTCGGCAAATAAAATGTTGAACCATAGGAGTCCGATAGGGGATTGTTTTTAATTGAAAAATTTTATCTAAATCGACTGGAGGTATCGCATTTAATGTTGTTTGAAAATCAGTCACGCCAGATGCAACGATCTCTAACCCAAAATGTTCTGCGACACTTAGAAGCGTTTGAAAATAATCCGAGGCAATTATATCGTCCGAATCTATGAAAAAAATGTATTTCCCTTGTGCAACCGATAACCCCCTGTTACGTGCTGCTGCAACACCGTAATTCTTTTCCAAATTAATTATTTTAATGCGATAGTCCTTATCCGCATAGTACCTTAGGGTATCGAGGGAATAATCTGGGGAAGCGTCATTGACTAAAATAAGCTCAAAATCTCGAAAACTTTGCCTAAGAATGCTTTCAATACATTCTCGCAAAAATATCGGAGGTTTTAGATAGATAGGAACAATAACCGATAACAACATACTGTCATATTTTAGGTCCATAAAACATTGTCAAAGCTTATCTTTTTATGCTTCAAATTCATTATTGTGATTAGGAAATATTTTTTGAATTCCAAAGAGAAATTCGCGATTACCCGCTGCCCCTAAAATCGGAGACTCCATATTACCTATTAGTTGGGAAAAAGATAAATTATTACATGCAAATTGAACAATATCGTTGCAAATCGATTCTTGTACTTTAGGGTCTTGAATGATTCCTTTGTAGCGATCGACGTAATGCTTTTCTGCTTCGAATTGTGGCTTAATGAGGGAAATGAGATAACCATTTAAGTCGACAAATGGCCAAATAGTAGGCAATATTTTTTTTAGAGAAATAAAGGATACGTCGCAAACGGCAATGCCAAACCTTTTCCCTTGAAAAAAATTCACCGTTAAATTGCGAGCATTAATATTTTCAAAGTTAACAACACGGGGATCTTTTTGTAATTTATAATGTAATTGCCCGTGGCCGACATCAATACAAGTGGCTGTTCTAGCGCCATTTTGCAGTAAGCAATCTGTAAATCCACCCGTGGATGCACCAATGTCTAATATATCTTGCCCGGCAATTTGAATGGGAAATTGCCTTAAAAATGCAACTAATTTTTCTCCCCCGCGACTGACAAATGGAGCATGGATACCGATTGCCAATGTTCCATCAATCGGTACTTTACGGCTAGGTTTATCAATGACATCATTTTCGGATAAGCGAACCGTATGCGCAAAAATCATAGCTTGGGCTTTGGTACGCGTTTCGGCGATATGATTTAAAACAAGCCATTCATCGGCGCGGATCCATGTCCTAGGTCTCTTCATGCAAGAAGCTTTTGGACCTCCAGATAAAGATCGCGACTAATCCAAGCATCGGTAGCTGCGTAGGTCAATTGGCGCGTTGATAAGCGCTCTTGAGACCAATCCGTTGTTTGCGATACTTTCGAGATACGGCATTTGAGAAAAATACCTGACAAATTTCGTAGCCCGGTTTGATGGACACCTAATGATCTCGTTAAATCACTAATGTCTTTAAATCCAGCAGGCTTGAAATTTTCAATGTCCCGTAATTTTAAAACATCATCGCGTATCGCTATCCCTACCTTGAGTAGCGATTCACTTTCGAAAATCGGTTTTAAGAATTTTAATTGACCGATTTTAGCTAATTGAAAAATATAAGCGCCCGTTGATGTAGCAATTTGTACAATAGATGGCAGATATTTTTCACCTTTCGTAAACGCTGGTTTACTTTCCGTATCAAATCCTAAAATAGATTCTCGCATGATTTCAGCTGCCGCCTGTTGGGCGCTTTCCTCAGTGTTAATCAAAGAAATGACACCGTCATAAAACTTGACGGGTAAATCTTGGAGTTTTACTTTCGAAATTTTTCGGGGATATTTGGGTAATATTTTTAAGGCCCGAAGAATATTTTCTAAAAAACTAATAGTTCGCATAAACATAGTACAATCGACTAGAAGATAAAGTAAAAGTTTTTTGATTTAAGGAAAGTTTAAAAAATTATTTCGACATTATTTTTTGAAAAGATATCGTGCAACCATTAAATTTTATGCATATTAGAAAAAATAGTTTTGGTTTTACATTATTGGAAATCCTCATGGCAAGTGCAATTACGGTAGCGGTTGTGGTATTAGCAGCAGTTGGTCTCAACACTTTACTGGATCACAAAAAAACTGAGAATGCGGAATCAAAATTAGCATTCGAAGCTTTCCAAATACTTGAGGAAATCGAAAAGAATCTAGAAAATAAGAGTGTTGCTTTAGGCAATTTGCTCATTAATGAAAACAATCATCCATTTCAATTCCGAGTAAATGGTCCTGTCACCGGTTATCCTTCCTTAAATTTTTTCGTTTATTTTGCCCAAGGCCCTCGAGCACTTTGCTATAGCTTAGCCCCATTACCTTCCATTATAAATGATGACTCGACGGTGATGACCGGTCTTTTTAAACTTCTTTTAAATACCAATGCCAGTGCAGCGATTACTCAAGATTTTTCTTCCGTAGAAAGCTTTGCCAATATAGGTAACATTGCTAACATGATGTCCGATTCCGTCGTTTCTTTTGAGGTCCATTTAATCAAATTGGATGCCGATGGTGTAAGTTTAGAATATTTAAATGAGGATGCCAAAGAAATAAAGATGTACGGGGGCCAATGGACAGTGGGAGAAGAAGAAGCGCAACATCAAGACGTTAAATTTATAGAGATCGAAGTAGGGCTACTTCCCAGATCCTTACACGCAACTTATTTTCAGATAACTTCCGATGCCGATAGGATAGGGTTCCTTAATAGAAATGGTTTCAGATTATCACGCATTATGCCTTGGCGCATTTAGCTTAATTTATTATTTTTTCTATAAAAATTTTGGTATGAAATTTGTTAATTTTGAGATTGCTTTTCCAGCGAAGATTCCTAACAGGTAGAGATAGGAGAATTCTTTCTCCGACGATTATCACGAGAAATGGAGTTATAAGATAATCGTAAAAAATGTATGAGTGGAATAAAGTTAACGAAATACGCATCGGGTGGAATAAGGGAATTATTTGCAATATCATGGCCAATGATGTTATCGGCGGCGGCAGCATATTTGATGGTTACCATTGATCGTATCATTTTGAGCCGCTATTCAACGGAGGCATTCAATTCTTGTTTCGGATCTATACAATGGTATTGGGCGTTTTTATGTACGGCATTAGAATTTGCATTAATTGCCGAAGTATTCGTAGGGCAATATAATGGAGCGCAACGTTATAAAGAAATTGGGCCAGTTGTTTGGCAAATAATTTGGTTTTCTCTCTCATTATTTGTACTATTTATACCACTTATTTTTGTCCTAATTCCCTATTTATTAGGAAATAATATCGCGAGATTAGGCGTCCCCTATTTAAAAATCGTATCCTTATTTATTCCCATCGACACTATTGGTTATGGTGCTTTAGCGGGATTTTTTATTGGTCGAGGGAAAACAAAAATTGTCTCCATAGCGACCATTATGTCGGGTGTGTTAAACGCTGTTTTAGATATAATTTTAATCTTTGGCTGTCGAGTAAATGCAGCGGGGAATTTAGAAATTATGTCAGGACAGGAGATCATACTGCCTGGTTGCCATTTATTGAATATGGCGGGCTATGAGATTGTTCCGGAATATGGTGTCATTGGAGCGGCTGTGGGGACGGTTGTTTCTCAGACAGTTTTAACCTTATCGCTTTTTTTAATATTTCTTAAAAAATCCAACCGCGAATCTTATGGGACGGGAAAGCTAGCCTTCAATTTCCCCTTATTAAGGGAATGTTTAAAAATTGGGAGCTCGAGTGCATTGAATCGATTTGTGAGTTCATTTTTTTGGGCAGTGATAACGCAAGTAGTTGCGCAATATGTAACACCGGATGAATTTCACGGCTATGGCATATCCAATTCCATTTATATGATATTTTTCTTTATTATAGAAGGTATGTCGGCGGGGACGCGTACAATTTGTTCCAATGCGTTAGGGGCGCGATCTTTTGAGATTGTACCTCGCAATATGAAGTCATGGATATCTTTAAGTGGAATTTGTATTATATTTGTTTTATTGGGCATGTTAGTTTATCCCGATAATATTATAAGAGCGTTTTTACAGGACACGGGTAGTGGCGACACTTACTTTATTGCTCGCAATATGTTATTATGGGTATGGTTAGTGTTTGCTTTAGATTTGGGGGTGACAAATTTAATGAGTACTTTATTAGCTTCCGGGGATACAAAATTTACGATGTATGTGAACACATTGAGTTTTTTATGTTGTGCGGTGGTGCCGGCTTATATTGGGATTGTTTATTTACATTACGATTCGATTATTATTTGGCAATTCTTGCTATTGGATTCCATACTTCGCACCATAATTTTCTCCTATCGCTATTGCAGTGGTTGTTGGATGAAGAGTAAATTGATTTAAGAGATCGGGCTTTCCCTTTAAGTCCTGACCTTACTCCAATTAATTAATATCATATTATTTTTTCATTAAAAATAGGGATCCATATTTTTCTTGAAGCATATTGTATATTAGTATCTATGTACGGACGCCAATATGTAGAAAATAAGTACGCCTCCAAATTTTAAATATTTATTAATATCCATAATGTTAGCTTCTTACATGATTTTTTTATTTTACTATTTACTATTATAAAGGATTTATAAAGAATTTTTCGAGAAAAAATTAATTGCTTTAAATGTGGCACATAGTAGATTTAAGGAAATGGAAGATCACAGTATGAGTAAAACAAAATTGACAAAATATACACCTGGCGGAATAAAGGAATTACTAGCCATATCATGGCCCATTATGTTATCTTGTGCTGCGGGTGGATCTATGATTGTCATTGATCGTATTATTTTAAGTCGCTATTCCGTCGAGGCTTTTAATGCTTGTTTTGGGGTAATTCAGTGGTATTGGGCCTTTTTTTTCACTGCCTTAGAATTTGTGCTCATTTCCGAAGTATTTGTTGGGCAATATAACGGAGCTCGGCGATATGAGGAAATTGGTCCTGTTGTGTGGCAAATGATTTGGTTTTGTCTAGGGATGCTGATTTTTTATATTCCTTTAGCTTTTTTCGTGGCACCTTATTTAGTTGCGGATAACATTGCCTTTCTAGGGCTTCCCTATTTGAAGATTATTCTCCTATTTATTCCCATTAATTGTATCGGAATGGGAGCTTTAACGGCATTTTTTATAGGTCGTGGAAAGACAAAAATTATTCCAGTCATAGCGGTCATTTCAAATATTTTAAATATTGTATTAGATTATTGCTTTATTTTTGGTATTCGAGTCAATGGCGTACAACTAATTCCGGAGGGAGGTATTATTGGAGCAGCGATTGCGACGGTCATTTCTCAAACCGTTCCACTATTTTTACTTTTTGCATTATTTTTAAGCAAATCTAATCGGGAGCGCTTTAATACGTCACGAATGGAATTTCGATTGGATTTATTGACAAGCTGTTTAAAAGTTGGGGGTCCATCGACAGTGGCGCGGTTTATTAATTCTGCATTATGGGCGGTAATGACGCAAATTATAGTTACGCATGTGACGACGGATGATTTTCAAGGGTACGGTATTGTGCATTCGATTTATTTATTATTTTTCTTTATCATTAAAGGAATTTCTGCTGGGACGCGAACCATTTGTGCGAATGCGATTGGTGCGGAAGAATGGGAAGTCATCCATAAAAATATGCATTCGTGGTTAGTGCTAGGTTGGATAGTATTTATAGTAGCGACGGTTGGGATGTTAGGGTTTCCGGACGAACTGATTCGAATATTTTTAGACGAGACGGAGAATAGCAATGCGAGCAATTTAGCGCAATGGATGTTAATTTGGGCATGGTGGGTATTTATTTTAGATTATGTAGTGAATAATTTAGTGAGTATTTTGTTAGCAGCGGGGGATACGACCTTTACCATGTTAGTTCACACGATATGTTTTATTTTATGTGCGATAGTACCGACTTACGTAGGGCTTGTATACTATGGTAAGACGTCGATTATTTTTTGGCAATTTATGTTACTTGATAGCGTGGTTCGCATATTGTTTTTTGTTTATCGTTATCGCAGTGGGCGTTGGATGAAAAATAAATTGGTTTAAAGTAAAGAGGCTAAAATTTTAAAATATATTTTAAACCTCTTTGGAGTAATTAATCAGCTGGTAATTGTTTTTTTACTAAAACTAAAGATTGAGTATAATAATTTGCTCGAATTTTTTCGCAGACTACTTTCCGTCGTTTTTCTTCTTGGCATTTTTCTGTGGTGCTATCTAAACAATTCCACATCTTTACTCTATAATTCTCATACTCCTTTTGGGTAGGGTTATAAGTTTTTATCATTTTTTGAAGATTTATTCTCAATACTTTTAAATCTTTCAATTGGATAAGCTTCGTGATATCTGGTGGAGTCCAATTTTTACAATATTCTATTGCGGAATCAGCAAGCATATTATAACCAAAAGGCATAGCATAAAGAGGCGTCACAAAATTTTTATTCTCAGGATTTCTAAGATGAATTAGAGCGTATGTAGGATGGAGATAATAGAAATTAAATCGCAATATAAGATCATCAAATTCTTCTTGTGTTAATTCTTGATCGTCTACGGCCAGTAAAGTAGGATCGATGACTAGTGTTCCGCCTGATTTTAGTGCTGAATATAGAATATTAATTCGATCCATAATGCGTGTAGGTTCTGCTATGAAATCATCAAAATTCCTACTGCTTGGACCAACAACGGCACCTACATCATCAACAATATAGTCTAATTTTATATCTCGGAATAAATTTTCTAATGCACTGATCCCTCCGATTATTCCTAACCTACTTTGAAAGTTTTCTTTTAATAGCGCTTCCATTTCTGAATGTAAATTGACTGGGACTGTTTTTATTCCTGGCCATCTTTCGAATACTTCGTGTATGTTTGCACGATTCAAAATTTGTAAATTTTTTCCCAAACGCGGATGCGTATCTAAAAATATCCACGGTTTTTGAATCCATCTGGATGGTGCATGTGGAGCGTGAAGCGACTCGCCTATAGCTAGCCACAACTGACCATGTTGTTCCTTTTGTTCTACAAGCTTCTGTTGAAAAGCTACGATCTGATCTTGAGTCGAAGGTGTATATGTCCGTTCTTGCTGTTGAATAGGATTATTTGGCAGTCGAATACATCCATCATATTCTTCGGAAGAGTATACATCACACGTTACGAGCGACGACAAAAGTGTGCTCCCAATTTTTATAATTTTGTTAATATTCATAATGCCGGCTACCTTCGGCGAAATTTTTCTCCTTGTCAATTGTTTTTTTGTATTTTTTTACTATTTATTATCCTAGTGGGCGTTGGATGAAAAATAAATTGATTTAAAGTAATATAAAATTAAAATAAAAAACAAATGACAGATAAAATAAATTTGACCAAATATACACCCGGAGGAATAGGCGAGTTATTAGCCGTATCATGTCCCATTATGCTATCTTCCGCTTCGGGAATATTAATGGTTTTCATCGATCGAGTGATATTAAGTTACTACTCACCGGAAGCATTTGATGCTTGTTTTAGTGTAATGCATTGGTATGGGACCTGTTCCGCTTTTATATTAGAATTTGTATTGATCAGCGAAGTATTTGTAGGGCAGTATAACGGAGCGCAACGCTATAAAGAAATCGGCCCCATCATATGGCAAATGATTTGGTTTTGTGCCGCTTTATTCATCTTATTTATTCCCCTCGCCCTATGCTTGCCACCCTATTTGGTAGCTGAACAATTTGCGAAATTAGGCGTGCCTTATTTAAATATTATTTTATTATTTATACCGATTAATTGCATTGGAACGGGAGCTTTTGCGGCATTTTTTGTTGGACGAGGAGAGACAAAGGTCATACCGGTGATAACGGTAAGTTTTAATATTCTCAATATTATATTAGATTTTTTATTAATTTTTGGTTGTCGCTTACTCCCTGGAGGTAATTTGGAAATTATTTCTGGGCATAGTATTTCTATTCCAATGCTAAACAATCCACTCGAATACCAAATTATTCCGGAATTCGGGATTAGAGGAGCTGCTATAGCAACCGTTATTTCCCAATGCTTATCCACATTATTACTATTTATTTTGTTTCTTCGGAAGTCCTATCGGGAACGCTATGGTACATGGGATTGGAAGTTAAGGAAGGGATTATTGAAACAAAGTTTAAAGATGGGTTACCCAAATGCGTTCAATCGGTTATTTGGGATGCTAGCGTTAGTAGGGATGACGCAAGTTATCATTGTGAAAACGGCGTCCAATGATGCCCATGCCTATGGAATTATTCATACATTATTCTTACTTTTTTGTTTTGTAGGGAAAGGGATGTCGGCTGGCGTGAGAACGATTTGTTCCAATGCATTTGGGGCGAAAGAGTTTGGGATTATTTCTAGAAATATTCGTTCTTGGATATGTTTAAGTATAATTTTTGGAATAATTATTGGCATTGGGGCGCTAGTATATCCAGATTTACTGATAGGAATATTTTCGGAGAAGATGGTAGAGGGGGAGATTTATAGAATAGTGCGGCATATGTTAATTTGGCTTTGGATTGGATTTTGGTTAGATCTTTTTGCAATTAATTTTGCACATTTACTATTAGCATTAGGGGATACGGCGTTTCCAATGCATGTCTCCACATTGTCTTTTGTTTTTATTGGAGTTTTACCAACTTATATGGGAATTGTAAAATTTGGTTGTTGTTCCGTATTATTCTGGCAATTTTCGGCCTTACACTATTTTATTGTTTTTTTGATTTTAACCTATCGCTATCGTAGTGGGCGCTGGATGAAAAGTAAATTAATTTGAAGAGTAGAGATAAGGGCTGCTCGCCCTTACAATACCCGCCAGGAAACATTGTTTCCTGGACCTTGGGACCGCCCTGGATCACGTGCGTTGCAGGTGGTCCAGGGCGAACACAATTTCTGGCCGCAAATAATAAGTTCAAAGAATAATATTCTTTGAACAATTCCTTGGCCCTAGATTGGATGACAACGGCATCTAATCTAGGGCCATAAAGGAGGTCCAGGGGATACTATCCCCTGGCGGGGTATGGGGCGGAGCCCCATAAACTATCAATTATTCGCATTTTCATTGTTATGTATACGTTTGATTGCTTCTCCGAATAGGGGACAAATATTTAATTGTTCAACTGGAAATGAAAGATCCCATTGCATTGGTACCGAATTGCTTGTCATGAGATATTCAATTCCGGAGTGCTTCAACTTTTTTTGCCCTTCATCGGTTATCAACCCATGTACAATACACGCTTTAATGGAATGCGCTCCTTTACTTTTCAATAATTTTGCGGCAGCGATCAAAGTTTCCGCAGTTTCTATGATATCGTCGACGAGTAGGATATCGTGTCCTTCGATAGGCCCCATAGCATCGACTGCCTCCACATGTGTTGCATCGAAGCGTCGTTTCATGATAATAGCCATTGGATAGTGTAATGCTTGGGCATAATTGCTAGCCATTTTCAGTCCTCCGATATCTGGGCTACAAACCGTCATCGGAGAATTACTATGTTTTTGGATAGCATGAATCATAGAGGGTACCGCCGAAAGCTGTTCCGTTGGAATATCGAAAAATCCGACAATTTGTGGGGAATGCAAATCCATGGTTAAAATGCGATCGGTGCCTGCTGCAACGAGTAAATTAGCGACGAGTTTGGAACTGATTGGTGCGCCTGGATTATCCTTGCGATCTTGGCGAGCGTAACCGAAGTAGGGGATAATTGCTGTAATTCGTTTAGCGAAAGCGCGACGAATGGCATCGATCATGATTAACATTTCCATAATATGATCATTTGTGGGATGATGCATAGATTGTACGACATAGATACTATGGCCACTAATATCTTCTTCGATTTGAAAAAAAATTTCCCCATTAGGAAATTTTGAAAGTGTTGCTTCCCCTAATGAAACCCTAAGATAATCACAAATTTTGTTTGCAAAATTAGGATGGGAACTACCAGCAAATATCTTCATATTTTTAGTGAAATTAGATTTATTTTCGATTCAATAAAATTCTATATATTCTACGGGCACTATAAAAATATTGCATATTATTTAATAAATTAGAAATTGTTGACATGGCTACTATCAAGCTTTACAACACTCAAAGCCGTTCCATAGAAGAAATTATTCCCAATCATTTGGATGGAGTATTACGCATTTATTGCTGTGGGCCAACCGTATATAATTACGCCCATATCGGCAATTTCCGGACTTTTCTCCTACAAGATGTTTTGCGGCGATTATTATTAGCGATGGGATATGAAGTAAGATTCGTACGTAATTTGACGGACGTCGATGATAAGACGATTCGTGGAGCTCGCGGAGAAAATATTTCCTTGGAGCAATTTACCGAGAAATGGATTAATATTTTCCGCAATGATTGCGAAGAATTGAATATTTTAGCACCCGATGTGGAGCCAAAAGCCGCGAGTCATATTGCAGAACAAATCGCTATGATTGAGCAATTAATTCGAAAGCAATACGCCTACATGACATCGGACGGTTCCGTATATTTCCGTCTTTCTTCTTTTCCGCGCTACGGTCAATTATCGGGTATTAATGTGGAGCAACTGGCGACACAAAATGAAAATAGTGCGGGGCAAACGAATTTAGCGGACGAGTACGATCGGGATAATGTTCATGATTTTGCTTTATGGAAGGCGTATAAGGAGGAAGATGGAGGGATATTTTGGGAAAGTCCATGGGGGAAGGGGCGTCCCGGTTGGCATATCGAGTGTAGCGCGATGTCGGTAAAATATTTAGGAGAAACAATCGATATTCATGGAGGAGGCATTGATCTTTGTTTTCCGCACCACGAGAATGAGATTGCCCAGACAGAATGCGTTACCGGTAAGCCTTTTGTAGGCCATTGGTTTCACTCGGAACATCTACAAATTGAAGGTCAAAAGATGTCGAAAAGTTTAGGTAATTTATTTACGCTAGCGGATTTAAAAAGTAAGGGTTATGGGGTTGAAGCCATACGTTATACGTTAATCAGTGGCTATTACCGGCAGGCTCTGAACTTTACATTTTCCGGACTTGATGCCGCCCAAAGCGCGCTCCATAAATTGAAAACAAAAGTAAGAAATTTTTTAGAGGAGGACAATCTTTTTTTAGCGCAAATAGTAGAAAGCATTTCGAAAGTAAATACTTATCATTATTTTAGTGCTGCGATTGAAGCCTTAAAGAATGACCTCAATACGCCAAAATGTTTAGGGGAGATGTTTTCTATTTTAAATCGTACGGTGAGGGGGGAGAGACAATTTTGGGAAGAATTATATATGCTTTGTTTTATTTTAGGCATTGAGCGATTTATATTTTGTGAAAAACAGGAAGTTGGGAGCAGTGAAATTCCGAGTGATATTGTTGAGCTAGGGGTAGAGCGTTGGCGAGCGAAACAGGATAAAAATTTTGCCGAATCCGATCGCCTACGCAATTTATTAATTGGGCGTGGTTGGCGTATCATCGATACCAAAGACGGCTATCGTTTGGAGAAAAAGTAATGTGATAAGGTACTAGATTGTCTTTTGTTTATTAGATTTTTCGGCAGCTGCATTACTAAGCGTAACTATTAATTTAGGATCTAATTCAATTCCTTTGTTTGAGAATTCTTCTGCTAGTTTTGAAAGTTCTTCTATCGGCATGGATTCAAATATGGCCTGCGCAACTTGAGTTATCAGATTAATTCTTTCATCCTTATTTGTTATATATTGATTATTATTTATACGTATTATATCTTGCTGCAAATCAATTAATCCTTGCTGTTTTTCTTCCAGACTCATTGAATTAAGCACTATTTGCGTAGCACTATTTATGGCATCTTTATTTTTATTTGTGATAGGGTTTGTAGTGATTTCCACTAAAATAGCAGTCTTTGAACGATTATCGGTTTGTTCTGCGCAAAATAAATGTTCAAAGAAATTCTTAAATTTATTTACATCATCTTTTTTTCCGTCAACAACACTTTGCATAAATAATGCTTTTTTTCCAGCGGAAGATATATAAGGATTATTTATATATTGTTCTTGCCACTCGGATGGTTTTTCGAAAAAATTTTTTGAAACGTCATCTGCTCCTGCATCCCCTTCTTTCCTCGTTCCAGACTGATCCGTATCTCTAAGCTCATTCCTCAGTTGAATCGCTTGCTCTATTCCTTGTTTTACGATATCTTTTTGATCTTGAGGGATAAAAGGATTCTTCATAATCGCATCAGTTTCTTCAGCATTTCCTTGAAGATAACCTAAACTGGGGTGATTGTTTTTTATTTTATCTATTATGTTTTGAGCTGTTTTATGTTGTTTTAGAGTTGTCTTAAAAGCAGTTGACAATGTATCTGTGTGATCTTTACTGGAGAACTCTTCTGTCAGTTTTGAAAGTTCTTCTAACGGCATGGATTCAAATATGGCTTGCGCAACAGTGGGCATGTGTCCTATTCTTGCTTTTGCATTTTGATCTTGCAAAGCCTGTTTGTACTGTTCAGAGAGATTCTTCAATGCCTCTTGTTTTTCCTCAAATGACATTGATTGAATAACTCGATTCATAATTCCCGGAAGATGTTCTATGGCTGATTTTGCATTTTTCAGACTCACTTCTGCGTTGCTTATTAAATTATTTATACTCTTTAAATTCCGATCTATGTTTGCCAATTGCGCAGTAAGTTCTTGCAATTGCTGCTCTCTTTTCCCCCAATCGTTATCTGCTAATGGATCTTCAATTTTGTCTTGCTCCTCTTGTAGTCTTTTTTGCTCATTTTCTAGTTCAGTTTTCTTCATGGACAATCCCTCTTTTTGGGACCGATTATTTTGTACAATTTCTTCAAATGTCTCCTGATTTTTTAAAATCCGAGTGTATTTCATGGGGAAGTTCTTCAATGCTTCTTGCCTTTCTTCCGGCTTCATGGACTTAATGATAAGAGTAATAGCTTTATTGATTGCCTCTTTGTTGTCATCATTATAAGCTGCGGAAAGTTGGTTCAATATATCGCTTTTAGATTGATCACATCCTGTGAATGAATTTTGAAAATAATTTTCAAACCGAAAAACCATATCTTCTTTCCCTTCCTTTGCTGCTTGTACAAAGCATAAGATTCTAGCTGCCTCCTCAGGTTGTTTCTTGTTGAGATCATTATAATTGGGGAAGTCTATCCATCGTTGTTGTAATTTAGGATCTGAACACTCCATCACATTGGGAATCAAATTCTCTGTCCCTAATTCTTTTTCTGATTTTCCAGTTCTCAATTTATGCATCTCATGGCATATTTCATCTAATTGTTGACTTAGAACCGCATCTTGTTGTTGTTGTTTTTGTAGTAGTAGTAGTAGTTGTTGTTGTTGTTGAGATACCTCTTGTAGTTGTTGTTGTATAAGATTGTGTAATTGCCCTAATTTTTCATTTTTATCTGATTTCTTGTATTCTACTGTTGTTACTGGTTTTATTCCTCCTGGATTTTGCATGCCTTGCAATTCATTCTGTACATTTTTTGCTTTTGTTTTACTTGATTGAAACCATTTTCCTGTTGCAGCTTTTGCAACTCTCTCCTGTAGATTCTGTTTGGATTGGATATTGGATACAGATACATTTACTAATGTAATAGCCGTCTTGCCACCAAAACCTAAAAAACCTCCTACCTTTTGCTTGATCATCAAAAAGTTACCATCCGCACTCAAAGCAACGCCATTATTTTTTTTCGTTTCGTCCTTTAGCGTGTTGTAATATTTAGAAGGATCTAGAGGACCACTATTTGTTGCTCCTATATCCGTACTCATGGTAAACTATTTTACGGTTTTTTTTTTGCAAAGCATTTTATAGAAATTTTATTTTTTTAAAAATCTCTCTCCTCAAAATATAGGGGGCAGTGAAATTCCGAGTGATATTGTTGAGCTAGGGGTAG
>JAITNS010000054.1 GCA_031290315.1 Puniceicoccales bacterium | reverse complement strand
TAAGTAATATCTTTCAATTTGAATCATTTAATTCAATTTTTATTATTTACCTCTACGAAAGATCACTTATAAAAGTAATAAGTTATGTCTGATACCTTAACTGAACTTAATAATAAAATCCGTGAGGCCTCTAGTTGGGTCTCCTTACTCCGCGACGAAATTAGCCGCGTTATCGTCGGCCAACGCTATATGGTCGATCGCATGATCGTCGGTATCCTCGCTAACGGTCACGTCCTCCTCGAAGGCGTCCCAGGCCTCGCTAAAACTTTAACCGTTAAAACACTCGCCACTGCCATTAACGCCGATTTCCGACGTATCCAATTCACCCCAGACCTCCTCCCTGCCGATATCGTCGGAACCCTCATTTATAACCAAAAAGAGGCTTCCTTCGATATCAAAAAAGGTCCCGTATTCGCTAATATCGTCCTCGCAGATGAAATTAATCGCTCCCCAGCTAAAGTCCAAAGCGCACTCCTCGAAGCGATGCAGGAACGCCAAGTCACTATCGCTGACCAAACTTATCCACTCCCATCCCCCTTTATGGTCCTCGCTACCCAAAATCCTATCGACCAGGAAGGGACCTATCCTCTCCCAGAAGCCCAAGTCGATCGCTTCCTTATGAAATTAAATGTCGAATACCCCGATATGGAACAGGAAAAACAAATCCTCCATGCCATGGGAAAAAGTCAGCCCAATGTGAACTCCCGTACCGTCATTAATCCCGATACAATCCTAGCTTCCCGCAAAATATTAGATGAAATGTATATGGATGAAAAAATTTGCGACTATATCGTGAAGATCGTTTTCGCGAGCCGTAAGCCAAGCGATTTCGGGATCTCAATGGACCACTTTATCGAATTTGGAGCATCCCCACGGGCAACAATCTCTTTGGCTATGGCTTCTCGCGCATGGGCATTCCTACAAGGTCGCGGATATGTCACCCCACAAGATGTTAAATCAATCGCCATGGACGTCCTGCGACACCGTATCGTCGTCACCTACGAAGCAGAAGCTGAAAATATTAAGTCGGAATCCATTGTAACAAAAATATTAAATACGGTACCCGTTCCTTAATTTTGAAATATTTTTCTATGTTTTGAAATATTTTTCCATGAATACGGATACGGAAACAGAAATTACACGCAATGTGTTGGGAGGAGTGAGACAATTTGAAATTCGTACCAATCGCTTCTTCGATGAATACCCCATGGGCGCTTATCGTAGCATATTTAAAAAGTAGGGAATTGATTTTTTATGAATACGGATACGGAAACAGAAATTACACGCAATGTGTTGAGACGAGTACGACAACTCGAAATTCGTACCAATCGCCTCCTCGATGAACACCTCATGGGCGCTTATCGTAGCATATTTAAAGGGCAAGGAATCGATTTCGAAGAAGTACGCGAGTATATGCCGGGCGACGATATTCGGTCCATCGACTGGAATATTACCGCAAAGATGAATAAACCATTTATAAAAAAGTTTCGAGAGGATCGGGAGTTAACCGTACTATTGGTGGTTGATGTGAGTGCATCACTGGATTTTGGGAGCATCTTTTTGAGTAAGCGGGAGGTATTGACTGAAATTTCTAGTTTATTAGCATTTTCTGCGACGCGTAATAATGATAAAGTCGGTTTATTATTATTTTCAGACCAAATTGAAAAATTTGTACCCCCCGCAAAAGGTAGAAAACATATTTTGCGGATCATTCGCGACGTGCTATTCTTCGAGCCCAAAGCAAAAGGTACTCAATTAATTAATGTGATTAAGTACGTCAATAATATACTGAAAAAGAAAGCGATCATTTTCCTCTTAAGCGATTTTTTAGAACCAAAGATACAAAATATTAAACAATTGACCGATGCCTTGGAAATTACAAATCGACGCCACGATTTAGTTTGTTTGAAAGTAGAAGATGGGAAGGAATATGAGTTGCCGCCTATGGGCTTGGTAGTCTTCGAAGACGCCGAAACCGCTGATGTCCTCCAAATCAATACCTCCGATAAACAGTTTCAAATAAAATATAAAAAAGAAAAAATTTATTATAATAAAATTTTAAGTGAACGCTTAAAGAAAGTGGGTATCGATTTCTTGGAAGTGAATACGAAGGATAATTACTTACAATCGCTTGATAAATTTTTAAGGGGACATAGGGCGAGAAAATAATAATATATGAAAAAAAGAGGATTTACACTCGTAGAATTATTGGTAGCGATTACTGTAGTCGGTATTTTAATATCAGTGTTAATACTAGCGGTGAACAAGGCATTGGACAGTGCACGTCGTATCAGGAGTGCGAATTATTTGAGGCAATAATGTATGAAAAAAAGAGGATTTACACTCGTAGAATTATTGGTAGCGATTGCTGTAATCGGTATTTTGATGTCAATGTTAATATCAGCGGTGAACAAGGCATTGGATAATGCACGTCGTATCAGGGGTGCGAATTATTTGAGGCAAATTGCATTAGCCTATAATCACTATGCCAATGGCGATGTCAACGGGCGTAATATCTCCTCGGATATGGCGGCGACTGGCATACTTTGGGCTGAAGTACTCGCTAAAGGAGGGTATTTGAATGATCCTAATATGTATTGTTTCACGGGCGATAATGGTGCAGCATCGATCTTGAAGAAAACGATTGTTGATACAGCGGGTGAGTCAACTAATGCTTGGGGGAGTCCATTTCCAGAAGGTAAGGATTTTAGTGTTTGGGTTATTAACAATATTCCGATAGATGCGCCCTCGAGCACAACACCGATTGCTTTCACAAGAGGATTGCAAACGGATGGTACATGGTCTGCGGATGGAGTATATGGAACAAAAGGTGGGTATATTGCCTATCTCGATAGCCATGTGGAATGGCTTGGAAACTTAGGAGGAGATGACGATGGAAAATTGCTGACATATGGGACCAGTGCGCCGACTAATAACATTATGGCCGCGATTCCATCAGGCGCTACAATCTTGAGTGCAACCGG
>JAITNS010000051.1 GCA_031290315.1 Puniceicoccales bacterium | reverse complement strand
TTATACTACATTCTAATGCTTTTCTTTATGCGAAACAAAACAAACTCCCGAAATAAAGTACTACTTATTTTATTCTTAAGTGTGCTGACAGCATTATTACTAATGACGCCGGACTTTATTTTTGCGGCGATCAGCGATACTTTTCAAGTATCTCGCGACTGGAAAGCGATTTTTTTCTTAACACCTTTAAGTGTAGGATTAATTTTATCCCCTAGTTGGTTTTCCGCTTTGACACTTATATTTTTCGCATGTATGCAAGTGATGCAATTCATCCACTGCGCATACTTTGGTGTTCATTTATCTCCATTTGCGCTTCATTTTATGCAGAAAGAAATGGGTGATGTTTGGGTTGAAATCGCTCATTTTTGGAAAAATTATAGTTATATTCTTCCCATGGTTTTCATTCCCTTTGGGCTCATTTATTTTCTCAATAAAAAGTTTATTACCCGAAAATCTTTGCTCGGAATCATTATCATTGCTTGCATATTTGGTAGTATTGGCCATCGGTTATGTACGGATGCCTCCCAACGTTTTACACCGAATTCACGGCGTATTACACTTTACAATTCCCTGAAAGCTTTTTTTGGTTATTTTATTATTCAACATCGAGAATATAATTTCAAAACATACCAGCCCTACGCGGTTGAAAAAAATCAATTCTTTGAACGAAGAGGACCGATTACTATTGTTTATATTATTGGGGAAAGTTGCAATTACCGTCACATGTCGCTTTTTGACTATAATGTCAATGATACGACTCCGAATTTAAAAAAAATAGCAAATAATAATAATTTTATTTTTACACAAGGGTTATCTGGAGCGAATTCAACACTTTCTTCCGTAAAATTCATTACCAATGCCATTTGTGAACCTGATAATATTCGTCAAACAGATTTAGATACGACCAATCTCTTCAGATTCGCTAAGCAAAGCGGTTTTCAAACTTTTTATCTATCGATGCAATGTGATACAGTTCTTTCAAGTATAGGAGGCGCACAATATATTGACCATATTGTTACGAAAGAAACTGATCCGATTCAAATCCGAATAAAAAGAGATCTTTACTTACTTGAACTCCTTAAAAAACAAAACTTCTCGGATAAAAATTTCATTGTTTTGCACCAAAGCAGTGTCCATTCTCCCTATGAAACAAATTACGGTAAGGGCTACGAACCATCCCATATTTTCTCTGGTAATGCTCAAAAAATTCTCGACGACTACGATAATGCTATGCTTTACAATGATTTGCTTATCAGTCAAATGTTTAAATTTTTTAATAAAAGCAAGGATCCATTTTACATTATTTGGACCTCCGATCACAATGAATTACTTGGGGAAAATGGTATGTTTGGGCATGGATCGGGTAATTTAGTTCCAGAAGCGGCACATGTTCCTGTTTTTGTTCAAAGTAACGATCCCGTATTTTTAGATAAAATAAAAAATATTCATATGATTACGCACTATGAACTTGCAAAATTCGTCGCCGAACAACTTGGATTTAATGTTATCAATCCCAATGAGGAAAAAAATGTTTTTTATACCAATGGTATCGATTATAATGGTAAATGCGGCTACATACGATTCACAAAGGATCCCCTAGCAAAAACTGTAAAATATGATCCGCCTTTAATGAATTGAGTAATTTATTTTATGATGATTCTTGGTGCTTATAACATTTTGTGATGCATTCTGATAGGAATTTATCTGGGTCTTGGACGGCTTCCCGCGAAATTTCGAAATTTTTATCGCTGCCATCCTTTAATACTAGTTGCAACCCATAGCCAAAATCTTCGAACAAACGACTACAAGTTGCTACAATACTGGCTTGACTTTCAGAAGCAATTTTTCCAACTTCTTCTATTGCCGAGGGAGTAAAATTTAAATGAATTTCATAATTTCCTTCAAAAGATTCTACAAACCGTCTAATGCCATCCACGCTATCGTCTACTTTGCAAGCATTCCCTGTATTTAATATATTTTGCAAATAGTTTTCTGGATTTTTTACTGCATCAGCATCTAAAGTGATGGAGCGAATATTTGTTGAAGGCAATTCAAATTTTATTTCTCGGAACACGCGTTCTAAAATAGTTAATAATCCGCGAGCGCCTGTTTTTTCCTGAGCAGCCACTTGAGCAATTTCCTTTAATGCCTTTTGATCAAAATTAATATCGATCCCATACCCTGCAAAATCTTCTTTATATTGTCGTATAATTGAACCTTCTGAAGAAGATAAAATTTGTTCCAGCTCGATTTCTCCTAATGAACGGCATGCGACGCGTACCGGTAAACGCCCAATAAATTCCGGTTCAAATCCATATTGAATAAAATCTTCCGTTTGTGCTTTTGTTAAAAATTCAAAATCCTGATCGAATGTTTTCTTTATGGATCCAAATCCAATTTGAGTGGTTCCGATTCTTTTTTTTACGATATCGCTTAATTTTTCGAAAGCTCCGCTGACAATAAACAGAATATTTTTTGTATTAATTTTATCGGGTTGTTGTTTTTTACAGTTTCCCAAAGACATAAACAGTCGTATTTGAGTGAGCATATCGGTTTGGCTAAACACACTTACATCGGTTTCTTCCATTAATTTGAGCAAATTAATTTGGACGCCTCGCCCTGAAACATCGCGCCCTCCATCTCCGATTGCGCTTGTTATCTTATCAACTTCATCGATAAAAATAATACCATATTCTGCGAGTTCCACGTTACCATTTGCCATTTTAATTAAATTGCGAACGAGGTCTTCGACATCGCCGCCGACGTAACCGGTTTCTGAAAATTTTGTTGCATCTGCTTTCACAAATGGAACGCCAATTAATTTTGCGATTGTTTTTACCAAATAAGTTTTACCGACACCTGTTGGTCCCAGAATCAACACATTTTGTTTCATATATTCGCGTTGCTTATGGGATTTTTCTTCAATTATTTTGCGCACATGATTATAGTGGTCGCAAATTGCTACTGATAGTACTTTTTTAGCTTCGTCTTGAGAAATAATGAAACGGTCGAGATATTCTTTAATTTCTTTCGGCTTAAAATTGAAATTTTTTATTTTCTTCAATGCTTCCTTATCATTGATATCTTCTTCTGGCTTCATATTATCTGAATCGTTTTCTTCATTTTTACTGAACAAAAGTGGAGCGATTTGGACATTTGCTCCCACTTTCCCGAGAATATCGCTAAATTGCTTTGTTAATTCCTCGAATGAATTTTGATTCTCTTCCTTTTCTTCGTTCTCTTTTTCTTGATCAACCATAAGTACTTTCCTAGCATTTTGAAAAATAATGTATACTGGCAAGAATCTTTTTTTAATAATCATAGCAGCAACAACCGTACTACTTTAATAACAATATTTTCAATTTCTTGCAATGCAATTTCTTTTTTACAACATGTACCCAATGTTGTTGCCTGTAATTGTAATTCATTTGGAAACTTTGTAAGATCTCCTGCAACATTCAGCCCAATACCACTTACTGCAAAAATAATTTCGCCACGAACAATACGGGATTCCGTTAAAATGCCTCCCAATTTTTTACCATCACAATAAATATCGTTTGGAGCTTTTACTGTTAAATGTATACCGAATTGTTTAGTTAAACATGTGACTAAATTTTCTGCAACAATGATGGAAAAATTTTGGAATTCTTGAGGTGGTTGTTTTGTGTAAAAACCGAAACTGATATATAAATTATGCTTATCAGCACTATACCAAGTACGCTCGAACTGACCTCTTCCTTGTGTTTGAGTTTTTGCGATGATCGCAAATGGTAATGCTTCACCCTGATCAAATTTCCGAAAGCACTCCGAATTTGTGCTGTCAATACTATCATAGCGAAAAATCTTCATTCTTTAATGCACATAATCTAAGCAATTTTTAGGCAGGCCGATGTTCATTCTTTATATTCCTAGTTTGTTGATTTTTTTCATTTTTGTCAAGTTCAAGAAATATGAGGCTCCGCCATATACCCCACCAAGAAGGAAGTAAATAAGGGCTACTCGCCCTTATGATCCCCGCCAGGAAACGTAGTTTCCTGGACCTTGGGACCGCCCTGGAACACGTGCAACGCACATGGTCCAGGGCGAACACAATTCCCAGCCAGGCAATGCCTGGTCACAAATAATAAGTTCAAAGAATAATATTCTTTGAACGATTCTTTGGCCTTAGATTGGATGACAACGGCATCTAATCTAGGGCTATAAAGGAGGTCCAGGGGATCCATCCCCTGGCGGGGTTTGGGGCAGAGCCCCTTAATATGAGAAGAAAATAAGGGCTGCCCGCCCTTATGATCCCCGCCAGGAAACATTGTTTCCTGGACCTTGGGACCGCCCTGGATCACGTGCGTTGCACGTGATCCAGGGCGAACCACAGTTCCCGGCCAAACCGGTTAAGTTTAAAGAATAATATTCTTTGAACAATTCCTTGGCCCTAGATTGGATGCCAATGGCATCTCATCTAGGGCCATAAAGGAGGTCCAGGGGATCCATCCCCTGGTGGGGTATGGGGCAAAGCCCCATAAAACAAGATTATGCACGGCCAAGATACTTTCCAGTTTCCGTACTCACGCGCACAATATCTCCTTCTTTAATAAATAAAGGAACTTGAAGCGTCAAACCACTTTCCGTTTTTGCTGGTTTCTGGACATTTGAAGCCGAATCTCCTTTTATCCCTTCCGGCGACTCCGTAATCTTCATATCGATCGACGCCGGTAATCGCACCTCCACAGGCTTATCATCCACAAATAGTAAATCATATTCATGGTTAGGGACTAAATACTGTTTTTGATCAACGACGAGATCCATAGGCAGTACAATATCTTCAAAATTTTCGGGATGCATAAAATGTACGCCCTGATCATCACTAAAAGAATATTCAAGGACTTCCGTCGATACGTGGCAAAATTCGACACTTTCTGTGCTACGAAATTTTACAGCCGTCGACGTCCCTGTATTAAGATTACGCAGAGTAGTTTGAATAAATCCTGCTTGTCGTCCTTGGGTACGATGCAACATCTCCATCACTAAATGCGGACCCCCTTGATACATAATCACCCTACCTTTACGAATATCCGTTGGCGACGCCATGCCAATTATTTATTTAATTTCTCCAAATAAATCAAGCGTTAAAATTTGAATTGCCATTCACCAATCGAGAATATGTTTTTTTTAGGTGATATTTGTTTATCGATTATTATTTTTTCTTGTTTCCCCCATATTAATCTTGCGTAATCTTCCCAAAATATTCAAACGTGGCGGTTACGGAAAGAATTTTAAGCATCGTCTCGGATTATTCCCCTTTCTGCCAAAATCGCAAAAAAAACGTCTATGGATTCAAGCAGTAAGTGTAGGTGAAGTGAATGCGATTATACATCTTATCTCCTTGTTAAGCCGAAAATATGAAATTGTTCTCACGACAACTACACCAACGGCCTGTAAAATTATTGAAGAAAAAGTATCAAAAAATATTTTATTTCATGGATATTTTCCATGGGATTTTTGGTTATTCAGTTGGATTGCATGGCGACAAATACAGGCTGATGCAATTATTCTCGTGGATAGCGAATTATGGCCCGAACATCTCACCCGAGCTAAACGACAAAAAATTCCAATTTTTTTAATTAATGCTCGCCTATCGGATCATTCTTTCTATTGGTACCAAAAATTTCCTTTGTTTGCCCGTTGGATTTTTAAAAAGTTAGATTTTATTATCACTTCTTCGGAAGACAATCGAGAAAAAATTGCTACTTTTTATAATAAAACAATCGAGTATTTTGGCAATTTGAAATTTGATATTTCGGTTGCATTATTGTCACCGAAAGAACGAAAAACTTTGAAAATAGAACTTGGATTTGCTGAGGATGCATTTGTAATCATAGGATGTTCGACGTGGTTGGGCGAAGAAGCGTTACTGTTGAAAGCATTTCGTGAAATTTGTAATAATAATGAAACAAAGCACTCTTTCGCTTTATTACTCGTACCTCGACACGCGGAACGCCGTCACGAATTAGTCGAATGGCTAGGAAATGAAAAAGTTTCTTTTTGGCAACGTTCAAAAGGAATTGCAAATAAAAGTTTTAATATTTGTTTAGCTGATACAACGGGTGAGTTGCCACAATTAATTCAGGTTGCCGATTTAGCATATATTGGGAAAAGTTTAGCTCCACATAAAGGCGGGCAAAGTCCGCTAGACGCTGCAATGGCGGAAATTCCTATCATTTATGGCAATCGTATGACCAATTTTCGCGATATATGCGAACAACTCGAGCAGAAAAATGCAGCAATAAAAGTCACAAATGAAAAAGAAGCAATTGAGCAACTGATGGCGCTATCTTTTAATACGCAAAAACGTATAATATTAACTAATAATATCGGTAATTGGTTCAAACATAATCAAGGCATTTCGGAAAAAATATATCATTTTATTCAGAATAAATTAGGATACTAGGAATTATAAATAATGGAACATTTATTAAAACGAATTGCACAACTGAAGATGCTTGTGATTGGGGATTTGATGTTAGATCGCTATATCTTTGGCGATGCGAATCGAATTTCTCCGGAAGCACCGGTACCGGTTGTCGATGTCGAACAGGAAAAAGAGACTTTAGGAGCTGCAGCGAATGTCGCATTAAATTTACGATCCATTGGCGTCGATGTCGAAGTTTTAGGAACATTTGGGTTTGATATTCCAGGTGAGCGTTTGAAACACCTTCTTTCTGCCCATTCTATCAAATTTATTTCCATTTGTCAGCGAGAAGATCTCCGGACAATTCTAAAAACACGCGTTATTGTCCGTAATCAACAACTATGTCGCCTCGATATAGAGGATTTGCCCGAAAAATATAATTTAGAGCAAATTATATTTTGGAAGGAATGGTTAGGAAAATTTAGCCAGTATAATGCAGTTATTTTTTCAGATTACGCAAAAGGAGCGCTTACGCAATTGTTAGTTAATGAAATGATCAAAGAAGCACAATTTTACAATGTAATTGTCGCCGCAGATCCAAAACCAAAAAACGGTATTCGATTTTTAGGAATCGATCTTTTAAAACCGAATAAAGCAGAAGCTTTAGAAATGTTGGGTATAAAAGATTGTCGCCATAAGTTTCAAGCTGCAGAAATTTGTCGGGAGCTCTTTTTAAAATATTGTTCAAAAAATCTCGTTATCACTTTGGGACAAGAAGGGATGTTAATTGCAGAAAATGGGGAATTTTTAGAGCAAATACCGAGTG